>DATIFS010000042.1:0-24448 GCA_035455105.1 Nitrosarchaeum sp. | reverse complement strand
ATTGCATTAATTAATCAAAGTAAAAAAGTTGCATATCAAGTAGGCTTAGCAATGACAAAAATTGCTAGAAAAAAGAAGGTCATGATTATCGGATCTTCAGATTTTACACATTATGAAACAAATGAATTTGCTCATGAGCAGGATACAGCATTAATTGAGCCTATTTTAAAACTAGATGTAGATGGATTCTATGACGTTTTACAGAAAAGAAATGTCAGTGCATGTGGATATGGTGCTATTGCATCAACAATGATTGCATGTAAAGAGCTTGGAGCAACAAAAGGTGAGTTGTTAAAATACGCTACAAGCGGAGACATCATGGGAGATACAAGTTCTGTTGTAGGATATGGGTCGATTATTTTCACTTGATATCTAAGGCATCTGCTCCAGGAAAGGTAATTCTTTTCGGAGAACATTTTGTTGTGTATGGAGTAAAAGCAATTCTATGTGCAATTAACAGAAGAGTTATAGTAACTGCTGAAAAGATTCCTCAAAACAAAATTCTAATTAAATCAAAGATTGGGGAATTAGATGTTCCTCTAAAAAAATCAATTTCAGAAATAAACTCTCCATTAAAACCATTTTATTATATAGCAAATAAAATGATTGGAAAACATAACCAAATAACAGGAATTAAGATTTTTGTAGAATCAGAAATTCCATCAGGTGTTGGATTAGGATCATCATCTGCATGTTGTGTCGCAGGTGCAGCAGCAATATCCAGATTATTTGAAGAAACCAGCAAAGAGCAAATTTTAGAATTAGCTATAGAAGCTGAGAAAACTATTTTTGAAAATACATCTGGAGCAGATTGTACTGTTTGTACATTTGGAGGGTTAATGGAATATGATAAAAAAAGAGGTTTTTCACAAATTAAATCCAATTCAAACTTTCATTTAGTGATTGCAAATTCCAACATCGAACATTCAACAGATATAGTAGTGTCAAATGTTAGACAATTCAAAGAAAAAAATGAAGAAAGATTTTCAGATTTATGTCAAAAAGAATTAGAGTTAATCAACAATGTTGGTATAATGTTAAAAAATAATGATTTAGAGGGATTGGGTAAATGTATGCATGACAATCAAGAATTTTTAGAAACTATAGGCATATCAAATGAGAAATTACGTGAAATGCTAAAGATAGCAGAAGAGACATCATTTGGGGCAAAAATTACGGGTGCTGGAGGTGGAGGATGTATTATTGCTTTAACTGATGAATCGAATTTAGAAAAAACAATTTTAAAACTTAGAGAACAAAACTATGACTGCTTTTCTGTAAAAATTGATTTTAATGGATTGGATACTTTTTAATGTAATAGACATTTGGTGACAGCATGATTCTCATAAAATTAGGAGGTTCGATTATTACAAATAAGGAAAAACCACTTAGTCCTAGAAAAAAAGGTGTTGAAAATATTGTCAAAAATTTAAAAAAAATTAATGAGCCAATGATTGTTGTACATGGTGGCGGTTCTTTTGGACATTATTGGTCTGTAAAATATGACATGCACACTAAACCAAAAATATATGATATGCATGGAGTTGCAATTGTCAAAAATTCAATGATTGAACTTAACAAAATAATTTTAGACATATTTACAAAAAATAAATTAAATCCATATTCTATTCCTCCAACTGATTTTATGTCAGGAAACAAGCCAATTACAAAGAAAATAAAAGAAATTGAAAGAATTGCAAAATCAGGGTTAATTCCAATTACTTATGGGGATGCTCTTTGGTATGGAAACAAAAAAACATACATTTTATCAGGAGATAAAATAATGACATATTTAGCTAGAATCTTAAAACCAAGATTAATTATTTTTGTTCTAAATGAAGACGGTGTTTATTCCAATTTGAAAACTAAAAAATTAATTTATGAATTAAAAGGAGAAAATCCAAAAATTTCGGAAAACAAAATGGATGTAACTGGAGGAATGACTAGAAAAATAGAAGAGGCAACAAATATTGCAAAGTTGGGCATGAATGTATTTTTTGTAAATGGTAACAAACCAGAAAGAATTGTGAAAGCGATTAAAAATAAGAAATATGAAGGTACATTGTTTAGAGGTAAAAAAAATGTCTGAAGAATATGTAATTTTAGTTGATGCAAATGATAATCCAATAGGATTTGAGGAGAAAGTAAAATGTCATTTACCAAATGGAAAGCTTCACAGGGCATTTACAGCGTTATTATTTGATGATATGGGTAGACTTGTACTCACTAGAAGAGCCAAAGAGAAGATGCTATGGCCTGAAGACTGGGATGGAACAGTTGCTAGCCATCCAAGAGAAGGTGAAACATATACATCGTCAGCAGAGAGAAGAATGCCTGAAGAATTAGGAGTTTCATGTAAGATGGATTATTTGATGAAATTTGAATATCACGTGCCATACAAAGACATAGGCTCTGAAAATGAGATTTGCGGTACTTTAATTGGGATTATAGATAAATCCACTAAATTTAAAATTGTTGAAGATGAGATTGACCAAATCAAATGGGTTTCAGCAAATGAACTTCTTTCTGAAATTAAAAATAATCCAAAAATATATTGTCCATGGATGTTAATTGCATTGAAATTTTTAGATAAATCTGAAAAAACTATGTTTGAAAAATATAAAAATATTTTATCATTATGGGTTAATTCAGAATTGCAAAATGAATTACAAAAAGCAATCAAAGTTCATCTTTCAGATGATAAATGGAGATTAGTTAAATGAAAAAAGCAAAATCAATTCAAAAAAATGCAATGATTGTCAACAAATATCTAAATTCGAAACTAAAAGGAGATCCCAAAATGCTTTATGATGCAGCAGCTCATCTAATTATTCATGGTGGAAAAAGACTTAGACCACACATGGTGATTAAAAGTTGTCAAATTTTAGGTGGAACAATAACAACTGCAACACCAGCTGCCAGTGCAGTAGAAATGATTCATAATTTTACTTTAGTTCATGATGACATTATGGATAATGATGAAATGCGTCATGGAGTACCTACAGTTCATAAAAAATTTGGAATGCCTATTGCAATATTAGCTGGTGATGTGTTATTTTCAAAGGCATATCAAATAATTTCAGATTCAAAGTTATCTAATGATTCAACAGTACAATTAGTTTCTAGATTAGCAAAAGCATGTGTAGATGTGTGTGAAGGACAATTATTGGATGTGAAAATGGCAGAAGAAAAAAGAATTCCTACACAAAAAGAATACATCACAATGATTGGGAAAAAAACTGCAGCGTTATTTGATGTATCATGCTCAATGGGTGCAATTTGTGCTACAAATAATCAAAAAGATATTTCAAATTTATCAAATTTTGGAAGAAATTTGGGAATTGCGTTTCAAATTACAGATGATCTTATTGGAGTCATGGGAGATCCAAAAATTACAAAAAAACCAGTTGGAAACGATCTAAGAGAAGGTAAGAAATCACTACCAATTCTCATGGCAATAAAGTCATCCAAGGGAAAAGATAGAAAGACAATCCTCAGAGCATTTGGAAATCCAAAAGCAACTAAAAATGACCTCAAAAACGCAGTAGATGTGATTCGCTCACTAGGAATAGAAGAAGAAGTAAGAACACAGGCTCTAAAATATGCTGAAATAGCAAAAAAATCACTTTCTAGATATTCAGGTGCTGCTAAAATTGAATTGATAGATCTTTTAGATTTTGTAGTAAAAAGGAGTCTATAATTTGGATGAAGAAGTTAGAAAGGAAATTAGAAAAATAGCACTACAAAACGCATTTGAGCATGAAGGAAAAACTCAAGATAAAATTGTATTAGCAAAAATTCTTGGAACCAAACCAGAATTTAGAGCTAAGGCAAAAGAAATTATCGGAGACATAGCAGAAATTGTTTCTTCAATTAACCAAATTTCATTTGAGGAGCAAAAAAAAGAAATAGAAGAAAACTTTCCAGACATTCTAATCCCAAAAGAAAAAATTGAGGAGAGAGATGGATTACCTCCATTAAAAGGGGCAGAACAAGGAAAAGTCATAACGAGATTTCCACCAGAACCCAATGGATATCCTCACATAGGACATGCCAAGGCAGCTATCATTAATGCAGAATATGCAAAAATGTATGGAGGTAAATTCATTTTAAGAATGGATGATACAAATCCAGAAGCTGAAAGAATGGAGTATCATGCAGCAATCAAAGTTGGACTAGACTGGTTAGGCATAAAATTTGACATTATAAAAAATACTTCAGATGACATGGAGATATTTTACAAAAAAGGAATGGAGATGATTAATTCTGGAAAAGCCTACATTTGTACTTGTAAGAGAGAAGACATCAGTAACAACAGAAAAGAACGAATAGCATGTAAATGTAGTAGAGGAGACATGAAGCAAAATATCAAAGGCTGGGAAAAAATGTTTGATAAATTTAAGCCAGGAGATGCAATCGTAAGATTTCGAGGAGATATGACTGCAGATAATGCAGTAATGCGAGATCCGGTATTATTTAGAATAATTGATGAGAAGCACTATACGTTAGGAAATAAATATCGAGTATGGCCAAGTTACGATTTTGCAGTAGCAATTGAAGATAGTATTGATGGAGTTACTCATGCCTTTCGTTCAAAAGAATTCGAACTAAGAAAAGAGCTAATCGATGCAATTTTAGATGCTCTAAATATGCGAAAACCGTATCAGGACTTCTTTTCTAGGCTAGAATTTAAGGGAATGCCAATTTCTAAGAGGATCTTAAAGCCATTGATAGAGGAAGGAAAAGTATCATGGTATGATGATCCAAGATTACCTACTTTGGAATCACTCAAAAGAAGAGGGATTAAGCCAGAAGCAATAAAAAAATTTATTCTGTCTTTAGGATTGACTAAAGCAAATACACTAGCACCATTTGATGCACTTGAATCATTTAATAGAAAATTTGTTGACGCGGATAGCATTAGATTGTTTATGGTGAGTAAACCAAAAAAACTCAGAATAAAAAAATTACCATTTTCGTTTGTAGAAATTTCAAATCATCCAATAAAAGACATTGGAAAAAGAAAAATCAATTTAGATGAAAATATCTACATATCAGGAGAAGATGCAGAAAGTATCAAAGATGGAACTCAAATTAGATTATTAGGATTAGGTAATGTAAAGATATCAAAGATCAATGGAGAATTAGAAGGAGAATTCATAGAAGATGGAGACATGACAAGTGTACAAAAAATTCAATGGGTTGCACAAAAAGATGCTCACATAATTAAAATTCTAATTCCAAAACAATTGTTTATAGATGATGAATTCAATGAGAATAGTTTAGAAGAATTAGAGGTTTATACAGAACCATATTATTTACAATTAAAAGATGGAGAGGAAATTCAATTTGTTAGATTTGGTTATTGTAGAAAAGATTCTCAAAATCAAGCGATTTTTACACACAAGTGAGTAAAATTATGAGAATAGCGCGATTATTACATGAAAACAGTGAAACATATGGCTTTGTAAAAGGAGATAAAATTTCCACAAAAGATGAAATAACTTATCAAACAGGAGTTCCAATTCCTCAAAGCATCAAAGATTTTCTTTTTGACGGATGGTATGATGAAATCAAAGATAAGATAGATACTTTACCATATAAAGAAAATATTTCAAAATTTAAATTATTAAGTCCAATTCCAAATCCAAATAAGATCATCTGCTTAGCTTTTAATTATATTGATCACGCTAAAGAGCAGAATTTAGCACCTCCTGAAGAACCAGCAATAGTTCTGAAACCTAGAACGGCTCTTAATGGAACAGGCTCAGATATTGTTTGTCCAGATTTTGTAACTCAGTTAGATTATGAAGTAGAATTAGCCATGATAATAGGCAAAAATTGCAAAAATATCAACGAGGAACAAGCCAAAGAAGCAATATTTGGATATATGATTTTAAATGATGTTTCAGCAAGAGACATTCAATTCAAAGATAAACAATTTACAAGAGGTAAAAGTTTCGATACATTTGCACCTTGTGGACCATGGATAACAACAG
The DNA here is from genome assembly GCA_035455105.1 of Nitrosarchaeum sp. GTDB lineage: Archaea > Thermoproteota > Nitrososphaeria > Nitrososphaerales > Nitrosopumilaceae > Nitrosarchaeum. Next base: position 18,449 of record DATIFS010000042.1, on the reverse strand, counting down.
TAGATGAAATCAAAGATCCACAGAATTTAAAATTGACAACTAAGATCAACGGAGAGTTACGACAAAATTCATCAACAAATAACATGTTTATAAAAATACCAGAAATAGTATCTAAATTAAGTAAAGTGATGACTCTTGAAAAAGGAGATATTATTTCAACAGGTACACCTGCAGGAGTAATGTTAAACAAACCAAATGCAGTGTTTTTAAAAAATGGTGATAAAATAGAAATGGAAATTGAAAAATTAGGAATTTTAAAAAATACAGTTAGATTTGTAAACGAATGTTAGTGTAAAAATTTCTTCATTAAATTAAATGTAATTTTATGTTCAAGAGTACTTGTGAAAGGTAATTTCTCTTTAGTTAAGATTTGTATTTTTTGATAATTTTGTTCTGCGCCATAATTTTGTATGTATGAGATAAGATCCAAAGTGTTTTTTTGAGAACCAGCAAATAAAGTCACAATCAAAGTTTTATCAAAATGTTCTGAATCAGAAAGGATAGCTATTGAAATATCACCAGAGTTATCTGAAAAAATAATTTTATTTTTGCTACATAATGAAGATAATATTTCTTTATCTAAAGATAGCCATCTCCAGGATTTTACATAATGAGAAATTTTTGTATGGTTAAGATTTTTTGCAAATTGTATTTTATGATTATTGTTAATCTGAGGTAAAAGAGAATAAAAATTCCAAATTTGAGATTTTTTATAATTAAGATTTTTAGCCATTAGAAGTGATGGCAAATTTTTAGTATCAATAAGCATGGATGAAAAAGATACATGTTTTTCTTTAGAGATTAATTCTATGTATTGGATTAATTTTGAAGCTAATCCTCGTCTACGGAAATCTGAGTTTATCCTAATTCCTTCAATCCATACTTGATTTTTGGAAAAAAACGCATGACACATACCAATAGGATTTTGGTTTTCAACAACAAACAAGCTACCTTCAGTTATCCAATAGTCCCAAACATATTCAATATAATCACCCCAAAAAAACGTATTTTTACAAAAATTCAATATTTTGGATTTATCTGAATTTAAAGCATTTCTAATCACTATTGTTTCCATATACGAAAAAATATTAAGAATAATAGACTAAAAACCATAATGAGTAAAATAATAGCTGGAAAAACCTCTGATATCATTCCTGGAAAAATGATCAAAGTGTCAGTTGATGGTAAAGAAATAATGGTTGCAAATATTGATGGTGTTTATTGTGCAATGGATGATTCTTGTACTCATTCAGGTGCAAGTCTTTCTGAAGGAAAATTAGATGGATGTAATGTGATTTGTGGATGGCATAAAGCTGAATTTGATTGTAAAACAGGTAAATTAGTTAAATTTCCTGCTAAAATTAGAGATTTAGCGTCATACAATGTTTCTGTAGAATCAGATAACGTGTTTGTAGAGATGTGACTATATACTTCAATTTGTCAATAAATGGTGTAAAAAATGGCCGATGATAAACAAAATAAAGAAACTATGAGAGAAGCAATAGAAACATTAAATCAAATTGCTACGAATCATTCTACACCAAAGACAATTAAAAAAGCCATTACAGACATAATAACAGATTTGAATAATGAAGAATATTCTTTATCAGTAAGGGCCAACAATACAATTAGTTTGTTAGATGATGTAACACAAGATCCTAACATGCCTTCGTATGTAAGAACACAGCTATGGCAAGCAGTATCAAAACTCGAAAGCATAAGGGAATAAATCCCACATTAATTTAGTTTCAATATTGAAAATAGAAGAATATCTAAAATTACTACCAGAAAACATAGTTAACGGTGAAGATGTACAATTATCAGATAAATCATTTAGAGATATTTTTAATTTTTTAAATTTAGGAAAGACAGATGTTTTTTACCACCTTGGATGTGGGGATGGAAAAGGAATCAAGCTGGCTCTAAAAGAATATAATGTAAAAAAAGCTGTCGGCATAGATATCAATCCAGATAAAATCAAACAAGCAAAAGATGCCCTAAATCATGAAAAACTTTCAGGCGAATTAATTTGTAAAGATATACGAAGTGTAGAAATTTTAGATGCTACTGTGATTTTGTTTTGGTTTACTGATGAAGAAATTATCAATCATATGATGGATAAATTCAAAGAACTAAAACCAGATACAAAGATAATAACAATTTGGGGGCCTTTACCAGATTGTCTTCCTGAAAAAGTAGAATTTCCGTACATACTTAATCAGACTCCTTTCAGAAAAGCAAATAGCTTACAGGAGCAAGTCTTGGCAGTTTTTGGAGTAAAATGTGTAAATTTTGTAACTGCCTGGGAATTTGCAGAGAGATATACAAAAGCAATCAGTACTCCTGAAATTGGAAATGATAGATTCTTGACGATTATTCAAACTTTGGTGATTTGGATTAATGCTAAAAATTTAGGAGTCTCTTGTGAGGAAGAAATTCCCGAATCCATTCAAACATACATAGACATTATGAAAACGCATTTTGATATAGATTTTGAACATCTTTTGAAATAACTATGTAATCCTTTTATTTTGTATTAACCATATACAATCATGATGGATAGAATAAACATCAATGTGTCTGCAGTAGATTATGATAAAACAAGCAAAGCAATATCACATCAACTTGCTCTTTTAGAAGAGATGGTTCACGGTCAAGAAGATTTTGTTATGACAGATTCAGAATTTGCTTTTGGGTGGCATTTTTTTGTGGTAAGTGTCAATAAATCACTAGTAGAAAAATTAGTTGATCAGATGGGATTAGATTTCGATAAATTGAAAGGAAAGGGAATGGAAAAAAAATTTCTCACGTGGCTTACAAACAAGATAGAAGGTAAGACACCTAGATTCAAGTTAGCCATTAAAGAAGAGATGGAATCAAGCAAATACGGTATTTTTTAAAAATCATGTAGGCCCTCAAGGTGACTTGTCAAGTTAGTTCATGTCCCTTACTATTTTACGCACAAGAGGACAAATATGATGCAGATGCAGTCTTTGAAGCAAGGGAAAGATGTTGAGTTCATTTATCCTAAATTATCAAATACAGATTGGTTACCCAAAATAGGACTTATTTTTTCAATTACACAACTTTATGATAAGAATAGAGAAAAAAGAAGTTATGCCATGGACATATTTCCTTTAGCATCAAGTTTCCATGTTCCAGCTATATGACTTTGAGGATTCAGGATTGTCCACGAACTATCTGTTTGGTGATTAGCTGAAGTACTACTCTCTAACAGAATTTTCATGGTCGTGATATCACCGTCTGGTTTCATTACTTCTGCAATCAATATCATGCTACTTCCAGACTCGCTGTTCAATGAGGTCTCTCTGACCTTTCCAAACAAGACATCATAGTTTTGATTGTCTATGACTAATTTGCCACCAGATACAGTATACTTGGCAACATTTGTGTTGTTTTTTATCAAATCCAAATATACACTTCCTTCCATTGTTGCATCTGCTTTTGTTTTGGATTGTGCAGTACCACTAAGAGTAATTATGTATGATGGTTTTCCGTGTGATTCTGTATCTAGATAACCATTGGCTTGGGCTTTCAGCATTATTGTATAAGCTCTTTTATCCGTTTTTTGTAAATTGTCTTTGATAGAATCAAGTAATAATCTGGATTTTGTTTTTGCTTTTTCACTAGCATTAGTCAATACAGATATTTTTGCATCAACTTCAGCATCAAGATCAGCTTTTGATTTTGAACTAGTCTCAGCATAAGCATTTGACTCTTCATTAAATTGCCAGATTGATGTAATTTCACTTTCGCTTAAACTAGTCTCAGACTGAATCTTTGCAATTATGTCTGTCTTTGATGTAGAATCTAAGACAAATGTTTTCTCATCCCCGTTGGATTCTATTTTGATTGTGGATTTACCATTAGAAACAGATACTTCAATTTTGATTTTTTCTGAATTTGTTTCTGATTCTGAACCCATCTTGGCTTTTGCCTCTGTATTTGCACTTGCAGTGTCGTTATCTGAACCAACTTTGACTTTTACTCCTGCATTTACATCCACACCAACTTCTGCAAAAGCTGTATGTGTTCCTATTTCTGCTAGTGGGAATGCTATTGCACCTACAATCAGAGTAATTGCCATGAAAATTCCACCGAATTTTTTATTCATTGTGAAGTTGTAGTCAACATCGTATTTAATAATTAGGCACAATTTCTCAGTTTGCTGTTCATTTATAAAAAAACTAAAAACACATTACTACCACCTCAATTAGTTATTCAAAATTAATGAAATATTACAAAAGAGCATCATGAATTAACAACTCTCATTGATTAGAATGATGTGTTTCTATTAGTACATAATATTCTATTTCATTTGTAGGACGTGATTATTTGTATTTTCTATCGAGACATGTCAGAGTAGTTTGCAAATATTTTCTATTAGAAAATCATTTGATATGCCTAATTCTGTGGATACTAACAATAATTTGTCATGATTCACATGAAATGTTAATCTCTTAACTTGGCCGTATTCTGCAAGGGCGTATTTTGGCATACCGATCCATTCTTTCATTTCCAATCGAGTATTCCATCTCATAAATGACTGTTCAACTGTAAGCTTTGTGATTGATTCAGGTATGAGTGTACTAGTTCCATTTCTCATTCCGCCAGCAATCTTTTCTATCTTTGAGTTATAGACTGCTGCAAATCTGATCTGACTGTCAATATCAAAAATCTTCTTGCATAATTCCTCATACTCCATGAGAATATGAGAAATTATTAGTGGAATTAAACATTACTTGTATTTGGAATAATTATTTTCTACTTATGTTTCCTTTTTATATCAATTCCACAAAATTCAGATTGGATTCTATTTGCTATCAGGTTGATAGTTATTTGTATGGATTATTAGTTGAAGATTATTTCAAACCTTTCTTTAATATCTCATTAATTACTCTCGAAAAACTTACGGATGTAGTCTCAGTTTGAATCATTTTTGCTTGTATTAATCTTAATTTTTTTACCACATCATCATCAAACATGACTGTAATTCGTTCTGACATAAAGTAACCCTATTATTTTCATATTTAAAACAATGTGTGTCCAAGCATTTTTCAAAATATTATATATCGTCTTGAAAAATCCATGATAACCCTTGAATATCTCTCCAAGTGATTTTGGAAGAGTTTTCAGAAGATATTGAATTTGTTTTTTGGACTTTGGTTGTTTGATTTTCTATTTGTGAGACTTGCATGATTATAGTTGTTCTTGAAAATATAATAAAGTGTACAATAAATTACGGGGTGCCTATATGTAAAAGGGTGCCGCATCTTCATAATGAGCGATAAATATTCATTTGCAATATGTGAATCATGGAATGCAATAACAACCATAGATGGGAATATGATGAGAGATTTAGAACATGCATGAAATGTTTCAAAATAGAAATGTGTCATGAAAATATTCTAAAGCCAAACAAAGTGTTGGTTGCAGAGGCGTAAAATGAAACTTTCAAAATTTTCCATGTTTGGAAAATCCAAAGTTGAGATCTGTGATGGCAATGTAACAGTGATTTTTGTAAAATCTGTCATGCCTTAATTTTTTTTTCAAAAAATATTCATTAAATCTCTATGATTCCGTTTTGAATCAAAAACTCTGTTGCAGATAAGAATTCAGAATCACTTGTTTGGCCTTCAACCCACCAACTTATGTTTTGTTTTACCCATTTTGGAATGTTAGAAATTTTTTCAGTTTGCTCTATTTGTGACACATGAATAATCTTATTAGAAATTAGAAATTCCAAGGAATTTACAAATTCCTCTGTAGACACTTTGTTTTCAATCCACCATTTTGCATTGTTTTTAATCCAATGAGGGACGGGTAATTTCTGATTTGGTTCATTGTTGATTTCACTGATTAGAACTGTACCTATTCCATGATCTTTGAGTTTTGAAAATAATAGATCAAGTTGTTCAATCTGGGCATAGTTTACATCGTTATGGTAGTTTTGGTTATAAAACAATGAAAATTCTTGTGGATGTAGTGTGACTACGGCAAATCCATGCTCATTTATGCTTTTTTCAACTTGGTCAAAGGTCGTATTACTATCAAGACCCACAAATTGGGTCCTTTCTTTGTTCAATTTACCAGTAAAGGCAGTTTCTGGAAAATGATACAGTGCTTGACCAGACAAAGGAAATGGAGGAGTTTCAAAATCTAACTCTGAGCTAAAATGAGTAAATCCCAAAGAGTGTAAAGCAGCAATGGTGCCACTGTTATATGCATTATCAGGAGGTATGAATACGGTAGGAGTAACGCCAAACATTTTTGAGATTTTGTCATTAGATTTTAACAATAATGTTTCTTGTCCTACTGAATCAAATTGTGAGAAATCTTCATGTTCCCATCCATGGTTAGCAAGTTCAATTCCAGGATCTTTAGATAGATTGGATATAAAATCAGTAATATTAACATCATGACCAATATGGTTTGCTATAATTCCAATGGTAAGATCAATGTCATTTTTTTGAAAAGTTTCAATCAATGTCTTCTGGACATCAGTTAGAAAATAATCTTGGATATCATCTAATCTAAAAGCTACACAATTACAATTTTCATGAAGAGAATTCACAATATCAGAATTTTCAAAAGCAATTGAACGTATTCCAAGAGAAACAGGTTCACCATTATCACGTATTCTTATTTGCATTCTATCAATTGAATTTGGATCTTGAGTTCCTGTTAGTTGCAGATCATTTATAGAAAATGAAATATTTGACCAATCATTGGTTATTGTTTTTGGAGGTATAGAATACGTGTACCATCCTGATGAAAAATTATCACTGGTAAAAGTAAGCAATAATTCATCCACATTTTCAGGTTTGTCTACAAACAGATTTGCAGAAAAAATTGAAGTTAAAAGACTCTTGTTTATTTCAGTACTTCTTGTAAATACTGGCAAATTGTCACCATCAGTTACAAGTTTTAGATAATTTATGTTATTATCTTCAACAATAAGCTGAGTACCACTAGTAGATTGTTTGAGAAAATTCATGTGAAAAGACGATGGAGATTCAAGCAAGACGGGAGCGATATTATTTGTTTGTTCTGCATATACAGTAGAGAAGGAAAATGCAACTAAAATTGAAAATATTAAAAGATCATATTTCACATGATCACCTTGTCAGCCACTGATTTTTTCTCAGTGTAAGTATTGCTGGAAATATCAACCAAGACAATCCAAAAGAAGTGAAAAGATTCATGATTGGTTTGTATTTCCAAGTTTTTGATTTAGGATCACGAAGCTTGTAGTCCAATCCATGTGCAAGACCTGCAATCAACGAGCCTGCAATGAAGGTAAACGGTACCAAGTAGTTTTTGAGTATAAATGGCTCATAGAAAAAAACCACCAATGTGATGAACGGGGCAGTAAATGTAGTCATGAATTCAATATAAAATATAGTAGATATGAGAGGATTTTTCTTCCAAAAGAATGTACTCACAAAGAAGTTAGAGCGAATATACCCCTTTTTCCAACGTGTTTGCTGTCTCAAGTACCCGCGGATTTTTTCAGGTACATCAGTGTAGACAATGGCAGAAGCAACGTAAACAGATTTCCATTCAACCAGGGTTTGGGCAGTTAGGACTCTATCCTCAGCATCATCGTAACCAGCACATGATTCCATTAGTTTCTGTGAGAAAGGTGCAAGTCCTTGTTTGGCCCACTGATTTGCTATCACATAAGTTGTAAGATCACGATCGTCGCTATTTTGGATTTTTGCCTTTAACCAGTAGGGAATAAAGCGTTCTATTGCCTCTCGTCTGTAACCTGCAAGACAACCTGAACAACACATAACATTTCCCAAATAGCTTTCAGTTGTTTTGTGAATGTTAAATGCATAATCATACCACACGTCCTGGCATTTTGTAAGAAAATTTTTCTTTGCATTCCATACTTTGGCATAACCTACCACAGAGCCAACATCAGTATTTGCACTGAATGTTTTCATGAATTCTTTGATTGCATTTTTATCAATCACACTATCGGAATCAATCAGTACAACAAAGTTTCCCTTTGCTTTGTAAAATCCAGTGGCAACAGCTTGACGTTTCCCTTCATTTTTCTTATGGATTACATGTAAAGTTCTATATTTTTTGGATAATGTATCAAGAATCTGCTTTGTGTTATCCTTGCTACCATCATTAACTGCAATTACTTCAATGTTTTTGTATGTAGAACAATATATTGCATCAATTACAATATCTATCATAGCTTCTTGGTTGTAAACAGGAACAATTACAGATACCAAAGCGTTCCCTGCTTTGCCAGTAGCAGGATTTTTGTAGAATAACCAACCTATCATTACAATCAACAAAGCATGAATTGGCATTATGGTGGAATAAGCAACCAAAGGATCCTCCAACATTATTCCTTGAGATATATTGTACACAATAACTCCAACAAGTCCAGAGATCACAGATAGTCGGATGGTCCATCCAATCGTATCAATGTGAATTCTTCCAGTAGAAGATATTTTCTGTTCAGATTTGTCATGAAGATCTAGCTGTAATGCCATGCCTAGAACCCACGTCCTATGGGATTGGAGGTTAGATCAGCAGACGTTACAAATTGAGCATTATGTGATTTCAGCTCAGATATGGTATTTGAGATGTCTTCGATTGGATAAGTGTTAACAAAAAGGAATTGTGATATTATTGGTTTATCAGATAGTGTGATTTCGGAAGGATTATTGAAAGTTTTAAGACCATATTTTACAAATTGTCCATTTTCATAGATGTTAAAGTGATCATTATATGAAAAATCTGCAATAATTCCAGAACGAGTGAGTAATGAGTAGATGTTTTGATCAGTTTGTGAAAATGGAGCTCTGAATGCTTTGGAGTCAAGATTTCCAATTGTGTCAATAGCTTGTTTCCCATGTTGCACCTCATCTAACTGAAGTAAATAGTCAGAATTTGGAAGACTGACATAGTTGTATGTCATACTTCCAATCTGTGCATTTTTTCCAAACACTGTTACACAATCTGGGTATTTTTCTGCAAGGTTTCCACTAATGAAAACGGTTGCCTTGGCATCAAATTTTTTCAAAACATCAGAAAGATCATTACACCAATAGGGAAGATTGTAAGAATCAGTTATTGCAAAAGAAAGAAACACGGGATGAACTTGCGGCATATGAGGAAGAATCAGCGCAGGGGCAACAAGAGATACGCCGATTGCAATTACCAAACTCGTAGAAATTACGCCGACATGAACAAGCTTCATGCCTAGGACACCGCGATAGTTTTTTTCCTAGAATCTTCATTTGTTGATTTGATATGCATTCTATATTGTGAATCAATTTTTTTGGAAGATTCTAAGATACTGTCAGAAAGGAATTTCTTTGATAGATCAAGCACCATCTGACTGTCTTTTGGCAGACAATGACCACCAATGCCGTCAATAGCTTGAAGCATATCAATATTCCATTTTGTGTTAATTGCGTTTCGTAGTTCCTCAAAATCAACACCAATATTGTCACAAATCATTTTCATCTCTTCAGAAAATGCAATCTGGACAAAACGGTAAGAGTTTTCCACTATTTTAGTTAATTCGGCAACATCTGGGTTGCTTACAGGATAGAGTGGAATTTCCAGTATGTGCCCATAGAACTTACGCCCTACATCAAAACAGCATTTTTCGCAGGCTCCAAGTACACGCTGTTGTTTAACACCATGTTCAGTTTTTTCATATCTGTAATACCTGTGAGGGACGTGTACCACATGCATCTTATGATTTAGTATTTTCAGAATTCTTTCTGTTGTATTTTGAGGTACAGTACTATCGATTCCTAATAGTGCACCATTTTTGCCTTCACGCAGTAATCTGTATACAGTTTCATAAAGTCCATCAAGATATGGAACAAACATGTTTTCTGGTTTGTGTGTAGAAATACAGATCAGATAGTAATCATAATCAGAGAAACTATCTGCTTTGTTTTTTATGACATTATTGGATAGAGCTCTTTCTATTGCTTTATTGTTAATATCATAACCATCAACCCAGAGGCCAATGCTAGTCATGTATTCTGCATTTGTATAACCAATCTCACCCAAACCGATGATCAAAATTTTCTTTTGACCATCCTGAATTTTTGTAAGATCGCTTAAAGAATGTTCATACTCTGTCCAACATTCGGAATGAAAAAAGTTTCCATTGTGTAAGACGACATTTTCTTTGACTTCCATTTTAGAAAAACAACCAAAACAAGAAACTACTCTGTGTTTGGAATGGACTTCATCGAGAGATTGTTGCTCTATTGTAAAATTGCTCATAAAAAAATGAAATTTTTTTTATATTTTACAGTAGATGGAATGATGCGGGGTGCCATCAGAAAAGATGGACCGAGGAAACAAGAATATAACAATATCGTAGAAATTATAATTAAGTTTTATTTGGAAAATTGAATTTTAGTGCGTAATGGGAATTACATTATCACCGTATGAAGATGAAGACGGATTTGACAAAGATGAGTGGGGTTTAGAAGAAGATGAATGGGGTTTTGAAAACGAAGAATAACGACTTGCTTATAGCCCTCCTAGTTGCGGAGTGCCAATATAGAATTCAGCTACAAAATCATCATAACACAAGTATTCATTTTGAAAATTGGCTGAAATAAAACCAGGAACACTTGGCAATCTTTATTCCTACAAGACATACACAAGGCCAACTGCAAGAAGGTTATACGGAGAATTTTCTTATAGGAAAAAAAAGATTCCAAAGCATCACGAGAATATTCAGAGAATGCTTCATGTACTTGCCGTACATGGGTCACAAACTACATGGGGGATGGCAAAAGTAGAATTATCCAATGACACATCAAAAATAAGAACCAGAGAAAAACAATATAGAAAATTTCTTGTGGGCAGAGACGACAGAGGAAAGCATTCGTTAGGAATTCTTGAGACAGGACTGATAGTTATAGATGGAAAAAATAGACTAAAGGCACCCGCAAACATATACAGACTATCAATTCACGGTATTTTGTACTGCTTAGACGTATTGGATCTTACAAATAAGGAAATAGACATGATGGCAGAAAAATACAAAGACATCATACCGTGGATTTTTGGAAAATGGGAATACCTCAAGAAAAACATAGGTAATGACGTATACAGATTAAGGCTGCTTGCAAAAGGATTGTTTTTAGATAATATTCAGACAACAAAGATTTCAAAGATGCCAGTGTATGAAATCCTCACGTACTTGTCAACAAAATATCTTGACAATTTTGAGCATATGGAAGAACAAGATCTTGCAGAACAAATATCATGTTGGTACTATACACAATTATTAATTCCAAGAAACCCACACAATAGAAATTCTGCAATAGAATACCAACAATGGTATAACCTAATTACAAAAGGAGATAGAGAGCTAAAGGAAAGATATCAAACATTTTTGGATGAGGTTACAAAATTTTATGAGAATAGATTCAACACAGTAAAAAAATTAAAAAAATTATAAGTTCAGATACTTTTGAATTGCAGACTCTAGTTTTTCTATATCATAAGGTTTCTCGATTGTTTCTAGGAGGTTCAGACTTTTGGCTTTCAGATGTTTTTTTTCATCAACATTATACGCAGTTATCATTACAACTTTTGCATTAGAGTCAAATTCTTTTATTTTAAAAAATGCATCAAATCCATCTTGCTTTGGCATTTTGACATCCATAAATGTCAGGGATGGCAGCGTTGATTTGTAGACATCAACAGCTTCAAGCCCATCGCTAGCCGTAATCACATCATAACCTAGTGTTTCTATCATGTATGCAGTAGTTTCTAACAATGGAATATCATCATCTACTATCAATATCGGTTTGTCTGAAGCCAAGTTTTCATCATCAGTTGGACAGGTGCTTATTTATCCATCTGTTTGTCCAATAACACATTCTTTGGAAATATAATTATAAATTTAGTAGGATTGGACTGGGCCGAAATAGATCCCCCATGTTGAACAATCACATTTTTACATGTTGCTAAACCCAATCCAGTTCCTTGGAATTTTGTAGTGAATAACGGTTCAAAGATCTTTGGTAAAATTTCTTCAGGTATTGGAATCCCACTATTCTCAACTTCTATTTTGAATGAATCTCCCACATCGTATGTTGAAAATATTATCTTCCCAGGTTTATCGCCAATGGCCTGAACTGCATTTAATATCAAATTTATCAATACAATTTCCATTTTTTGTTTATCACATTCAATCAATATGTCTTGTTTTGGAAATGTGACTGTAATGGTAGATGGAATTTGAATTGAATTTACTGCAGCATCAATCATTTGAATCAAACTTGTTTTTGTTAGATTCATAGGAGTTATGCGAACATACTCTAAAACATCCATAATTTGATGCGAGATCCTGTTTATTCCATCATCCATATTCAAAAATAATTTGTCAATCTTTTCGTCTTGCCCACCAAACTTTCGTTTTAAAACATCAGATGTTGTTTTTAGCAAAGCAAGTGGGTTTCTCATGTCATGTGCCATTCTAGCTGACAATTCACCAATTGCAGTAAGTCGCTCATTTCTTACTTTGACCTTTTCTTCTGCAAGATCCTTTTCAGTTTGAATCAATTTCTTTAAAGATACGGTCAGATCATTGTATGTTTTTGAAAGTATGTTTATCTCATGGATCATATTAGGATCTGCACGAACATCAAAGTTTCCTGTAGAAAGAAGATGGTATATTTTTGTTAATTTTGAAAGAGGTTTTGATACAAAGAATGTAATGATTATTCCAATTATAACAGTAACAATAACCCCTACAATGGAAGGTAAAATCAGAGAATTAAGTACGTCTTCTAATGAAGCAATTATGTCTGACTTGTCTTGTGCCAACACAACTATCCATCCCATACCTGTTTTGGAATCTTGAGATTTGGCATATGACAAGATGTTTGGAGAACCATTCATTTCAAATTCAAAATTGCCTTCAGTGCCAGACAATTGAGCAAAATAAGGAGCGTGTGTATTTTCACCATATTTTATGCCATCAGAGTAGATTATCTGACCATCACTAGTAAGCAGAGTTATCTGCTTGTGTTGATCACTAAGCAACATTTGACTATTTATGAAATCAGTCAGTAAATGATCCAGTCCAATTAAAACTCGGATTGCTCCCAAAAATTCCCCATTATCACCAGATATTGAAATACCTAAAGGTAGAGAATACGAGTTATAGTTAGTGGAATATTCCACATTGCCAACATAGATTCCGTCTGACTTTGTATTCTGCCACCATTCCTTGTCGTACTGTACATAGTCAGCAACTCCCAAGATCAGTACAATGTTTGCACCATATGCATTTGTTATAAAAAACTCATTAGCAAAATCAAAACCATATGTCTGGTCATAGTTTGTAATAATATAAGACAGATCTTTCATATGTTTTTGTTCTACAGCTTGGGTGATAAACGGAAGGTATCGATTATAATTTGTGTAAGAAAAAGTTTTCTCTTTCATGTATTTATCAATGTCAGGAATAGTTGAAAATTCCGAATTTGAGGATTGTAAAATTTGCCGTATTTCCTTGGCTTTTTCTAATGATTGAAAATCAGTTATTCGTTTGTCTATAAGCAAATCAAGGTTTTGTATTAGGTTGTTTGCAATGGCTTGATTTTTGAGTGCAGTTGCTTCAACAAGTTGCTCTGAATTTACTTGAAATGTAACATAACTTTGTACAACATAAACTGCAGAAATTGTTGCCATTCCAATTATCAGGAGGTAAACAATTCGCACATGCAAGCATTTCTAATAATCACATGTTGGAATTTAAGTTAAAGGCACCCCGCAAAAAAGCCCTAATTCAATTATAATAAAATTCAATCAAAACATCATGACAAAATCTCAATATCGTTCTGAAATGGCAATGATGCATGAAATTCTTGCCATTACAGCAGATGGGGGACATTCAGGTGCAAACATATCAAATATTTCATTAAAAGCAAATCTTTCACACTATGTTGCAATTGAAAAATGTGAAATGCTGCTAGACGCAGGACTAATGAAGCAATATAAAAGTGAAAGAAGCAGGATATATTCCGTGACTGAGAAGGGATTGACATTTTTCAGAGAGCTTGAAAGATTTCAGAACATAGTACGTTCACTTAATCTCAGATACTAGGCACCAACATATCAGAAACCAGTAATTATGAGATAAGGAAAATTTTCAAGCATATTTTTTCAAAAAAAAGGCAGGTCGCAGATTTCTAACTGGATTAAAGTATTACAAAATAATATTTTACATATGTTGTTTAGAAAGAGCATATTATATCACTTGAATATAGTAGATCCGGAAAACGATAATGACGACATAATAGAAGATGATTTAGATTGGTAAATTTATTTCATAATTTCTTGCAAAACATCATCAAACTTGAGAAGAATTTAATCCTAGACTTTATACATGATGCGAGATATAATATACCATGAAAAAATATGTGTTTTATCTGATTTCTTTTTCTGTTTTAATTATTGGTAGTTTAGTTTTACCAGCTTCTGCCCAGATTGGTAGTCAGCATTTTGGGGACATAAATACAATTAAGGTATCAACTCAAGATAGTTCTACATGGGCATACATAACTGCCACAAATCCGAAAGTAAACGAAAGAATGTCAATCACAGTTGAGTTTAGAACTGCTGATGGACGGATAATGGAAAATGTATATTATGACATCAAAGCAATTCAAGATGGAAAAACTATCCTGGATACAAAAGGAGCTAATAGTTATGTCGGTAATCCAGCTTTTCTGACAACCCCATTAGATTCTGATAATTCTGTAAATATCTCAATAATATTGAAAAATGGAGATTCAATAAAACTCATAAAGACATCGACTAATTTCAATATTGAACCACCATATGTTTTTCCTGCTGGTGAAGATGTTCAAATCAAAACAGTCCCAGAATTTGGCAGTCTTGCGATAATAGTTCTTAGTGTATCCATTATCAGCATAATTATGTTCAGCAAACGATTACATCTGAGCCAGTTCTAAGGCAGTATTTACAACCATTGCTCTGTCATACTTCTGAATTAGTTCGATATTGTTCTCAGAGAGTTCCTTTTTGATTAGAGAAAATGTATGATTTAATAAATAATCATAATCATAGATTCCAATTTTTTTCTTGGGACTTAGTTTCTGACTCATGGGATAGTTTACGTCGTGGGGAGACAAACTGAATTGTAAGGCCCTCGAGGGGAATCGAACCCCTGTCCGGGGATCCACAGTCCCCTATACTAGCCACTGTACTACGAGGGCCACAAAAATAAAAAATCGTTCATCCTGTAATAATCTTTGATTTTAATATAACAAAAATGAGCCTGTAGATTTATTATTAAGCAGTTGAAATTACAATCATGCGATTTTGGTGGATAGCCATGGCGATAACAGTTGGACTTACATGGGCTGGAGTTAATTACTTACTTCCATGGATGAAATAATCTGAAAGTATCAGTAATTAATTCTAATTGAATTGTGAGAATTTGTTATCAATAAATCGATCGCTTTAAATTTGTTGGGACAGGTTTCCATTCAACATGAAAAAAGGGTTCATTACTAATCGATTACATGCTGGAAAAAAGCCTGTAGGAGTAGTAGTAAATCGAAGTATAGAAACAATTCAAGGGAATAAGTTTCAATGGGTGGATTTACAAAATCCAGATAGAAATGATATTGAAAAATTAGCAGTACAATATCATTGGAATGCATTAAATGTTGAAGACTGTATGACTAAATCAGAATTACCAAAATTAGATAGTTACGATGACCATTTTTTTGTAATATTGCATTTTCCTTCACTTTTACGACAGCAAGGAATTTCAAGAAATAGTCAGCTTTCAATATTTGTAGGAAGGGATTTTCTAGTGACTATACATCAAGGAGATTTAAAACCACTTGTAGACTTGATGAATATTTGTAAAAATGATTTGGATCAACATAGAAAAGAAAGATTACTTGGAAAATCGACAGGAAATCTATTACATGAAATAATAGATATTTTGGTAGATGATCTGTTACACATATCAAGAAAGGTAATTGCAAATTTAGATGACCTTGAAGATGAGGTATTTGATGAGACAAAATCAGTTGCAAGAAGCATTGCATTACTTAGAAGAGAGATCAACATTATGAGAAGAATAGTAAATCCATTAAAGAAATTTGTATTAGAGATTGCTAAAAATATTAAAAGATTTTCAGATGAAGAGGATCTATCATTATATTTTGATGATGTGATTGATCATATTGACAAAGTTATTGAGACACTTGAAGAATCCAGAGAGACTATGGAAATTTACAAAGATACGGATTTCATGCTTAGTAGTGAAAAAACAAACAAAATACTTGCAGCGTTAACAATAATTTTCACATTTTCAATTCCAGGAACAGCTATTGCAACATTTTATGGAATGAATGTAAATTTACCTGGTGGATTAATGGATATTCATAACATTCCAACATTTTTAGGACCATATACAACATTTACAATATTGATTTTAGCAGCTTTAATTCCAGTAGCATTAATGTTTGTTTATTTTAAAAAATTGGGCTGGATTAATAATTAAATTACTAACCAGATAATTTTTCATGTAGACTAATTTTTACTTTAGTTAGAGATAATTCTAAATTATCAGGAATTATAATCAGCAATCCTGAATTTTTTCCCACGTTATCACAAATACCACTAAAACTATAATGATTAATTGTAAAGCATCCTTTTTGATCATAAAAGACAAAAGAAGCATCATCAAAGTAATTCTGTAATTCAATTTCTGATGGTACAAAATATACATCAAATGCAGTGTTTTTGTCATTTATTGAAACTGCGAACTCGTAAGAAGTTGAATTTTTTGAAGTGCAAATAGGTATGAATTGAACATATCCTTGCTTTACAAGTTCTTGTTGTTTTTCTAAGTTGTATTTATCATTTGGAATATTTGGATAAATCGATACATAAGGATCATTATTTAATTGAGTTCCTTGTAATACTTCAATTCTATTACGAACACTGTCAACTGCATATCTATAGAGAGGGGGTTTCCAACTAGATTCGCAATTACTAAACCCATGTTTTAATTCAACAAATGACTTTTGCTTTTGATATTCTAATTGATTAGAGTTATAATCAGCAACCATTGGAGTGTATGAAAAATCATAGTTTAATTCAGTGGATTGCGAATTATTTGGACCTGACCACACATTTGTAATATCATAGAGTATGCTCCCAGGATAACTATTCCATTCAGGTTGAAAATGAACATAGATAGAATATTTGTTAATATTTTGACCATAGGGTGAACTAAATATTGAATCTCCAAAAGATTCGTTAACAAAAATAAGAACAATAGCAATTAAAGGAAGTAAAAGATATAGTTTATTTTTTTTAACCACAAATAATCAGAACTCAAAAGATGTTATGAAGGTATCAGAATGGTTGTATGGGCATAATGATAATTAAACATATTCAAGATTTGCCAAAATGCAATTTTTCATAATAAAATGAGCTTAAATAAATATAAGATGAAATAATGTCATGTATGGGAAAAATTAGAATTAGAACAGGTAGAGGTACTGGAACTAGAGAAGTAGATAATGACGAAAAATCTTGGGCCGGGGATGCATACAAAAAAATCCAAGAAGAAAAGAAAAAACAAGCAGCAAATAGAATGGTGCACACAGGTAGAGGTACTGGTGCAAAAAGATTAGGTGATTTACCAGATGTGAAACCAAGGCCTTCAACTGAAGGAATGACAAGAATTACAGGTAGAGGTACCGGTTCAAGAAAAAGCACAAACAAAGGAACAACATAAAACCTCACTTTTCATTTTTAATCTTTTACTAGTAATACTATTCAAAAATAGATAAAATGATGTAAAAACATCTTTAATTATCAATGTAATTTTGTATCATTATGAAAAAAATTAAAAATATACTAGTTCCACTTGATGGTTCAAAATCATCTCTGAGAGGGTTGAAATTAGCATCATCCATAGCAAAACCAACAGATGCAAAAATTATAGGCATAAATGTTGTTAGATATTCTCTAGGATTCCAATTTCCGGTTTCATCAGAAATTAAACAAAAACAGATCAAAGGAGCTGAAGCAATAATCATAGAGGCTCAAAAGAGTTTAAAAAAAGAAAAAGTTTCATTTATTGGAAAAATCCTAAAAGGTGAAAACATAGGAAAAACAATTAATGACTTTTTAAAAG
Organism: Nitrosarchaeum sp.; assembly: GCA_035455105.1. Lineage (GTDB taxonomy): Archaea > Thermoproteota > Nitrososphaeria > Nitrososphaerales > Nitrosopumilaceae > Nitrosarchaeum. The sequence continues at coordinate 214 of DATIFS010000042.1, read as the reverse complement.
ATAAAAAATTTGATTTAATCATAATAGGTTCAAGAGGACCAGATCCATCTTCTGAAGTATTTCTTGGAAGTGTTTCAAATTATTTACTTCATAAATCAAAGATACCCATTACAATTGTAAAATAAAATATTATAAAATGATCATAAAAATGAAATTTTAGTTCTTTATGTTATATTCCTTCTTTTAGTTTTTTCCAATCAGACAGAAAATTTTC
>DATIFS010000041.1:0-20207 GCA_035455105.1 Nitrosarchaeum sp. | reverse complement strand
ACAACCAATTTGCAGTATCAATGTCATGTACAGAAGTATCATAAATTATTCCCACATCTTTGATATGTAATGGCATTCTGTTTTCACGATGAAATTCAAGCATTACCAGTTCTCCAAATTTTTTTCCTTTAACGAATTTTTTTACAATGTCTACTGCAGGATTAAAACGCTCAATATACCCACATGTTAGAATCACTTTGTTTTTTTCTGCTAACTCTAAAATTTTCTGACCATCTTCAGATTTGTACGTCATTGGTTTTTCTACAAAAACATGTTTTTTTGCTTCCAGTAATTTTGTGGCAATTTCTGTATGAGTTGAAGTAGGAGTTACAACAAAAGCACCATCAAATTCTTCATATTTGATCAAATCATCTAAGTTGCTATAGTGTCTTACTGAATATTTTTCTCCGTATTCTCTACTTCTTTCAGTATTGGCATCACAAACTGCAGAGAGTACTCCTAACTGTGATAATATTCTAGTATGATTTTTACCCCACCCACCGGTACCAATTTGAACAATTTTCATTTAATACACCGTTGTTAACCAATGTGAATAATTTTGATTTTTGTTCATTACTATGTTTGAATACTCCGACATCATTTTTTTGGTAATGTCTCCAGGCTTACCATTGGCAATTTTTTTACCATCCATTGAAATTATTGGTGTAATTTCAGCTGCAGTACCAGTAAGAAAAATCTCATCAGAAATAGTTAACTCACTTCTTGCAATTTCAGTTTCTATTACATCTATATCTAAATCGCTTGCAATTTTAATAATTGCATCACGTGTAATTCCATTTAAAGCTGAAGATGATAATGGTGGTGTAATTAATTGACATTCTCTTACAATGAAAATATTTTCACCTGGCGCTTCACTAACATTTCCATTATGATCTAGTAAAATTGCCTCATCAAATCCATTTCTTTTTGCTTCTTGTGTGGCTATGATTGAATTAAGATAATTACCTCCCATCTTTGCTTGAGGTGGTGTTGACATATCTGAAAATTTTCTCCATGATACAACACATGCAGTAATTCCATTTTTATTAAACAAATCTCCAAATGGGAATGTAAAAATTGCCAGATTAGTTGGTGCCTTCTCTGTTATGTGTAGATTTATTCCATAATCGCCAACAAAATAAAATGGTCTAATATAGCAAGATTTTTTTATTTTATTTTTTTTACAAATTCCAATTATGGCATCACTGATAATTTTATCTGAAAAATTAAGTGATATGTTATAAAATTGTCCTGATCTTCTAAATCGTTTAATGTGCTCATCTAATCTAAAGACAAAAAGATTTGTTCCATTCCAATATGCCCGTATTCCTTCAAAAACTGATGTTCCATAATGAATTGCATGTGTTGTAATGGGAACCTTGGCCTTATCTAAAGTTACAAATTTTCCATTAAACCAAACATATTTTGAAAGTGGCAGTCCCATAAAAAATCTCAATCATATCAGTAATTAATCTATTCTGGAGCTCCTTTTTTATGATATTTTCTCTAAAGTCTTAGTTTAATGCATATTTCTGATCATTTTATTTAACAGAATGATATGTTCTGAAGATATTTGGAATAATTTGAATTTTCATAATGGTTTTGATTTTGATAATTTAGAAAATATTGATTTGAAGAAAAAAATACTCAAAATATGGATCTGATTTTGATCTAAAATCATTTTTTTCATTTTCAAAATATTTTAAAATTGTATTCTCAACATCACCCATTTTGTGTAATTTTTTTAATTTCACCTGTAGAAATTCAAGTGAATTCTAGTTTTAGTTATGGCAGCAAAGAAAAAAGCAGCAGCTAAAAAAACAACCAAAAAGGCTTCAAAAAAGAAATAAACTTTTGAAGCTTGTTTTATTTTTTATATTTCATTTTTCATTTTTGATGTTTTGAACCCCCTTTTTCTAATAATTTTACTCGGACCATCCCTCTTTTGGAAATTTCATTCCGAGAATTCTAGTTGTTTTATCTTCTAATCTTGAAAACTTCTTGATTATTTCCCAATTTTCCTCAATAATTTTTGCAACACTCTCTGGAACATCTTGTTTCCAATTAGATTCTCTTCCCAACGCTGAATTATAGAGATTTTCTTTAACAGCAGCTGCTGATAGAGTTCTTCTTTGTCCTACTTTTGGTTTTAATCTGTATATTTTGAGCATGTATCCTTCTGCTTTATCTCCAGTATATGAAAAAAAATCCCCTTGTACTCCTCTAAGAATCTGTTTTCGTAATTCCCATGACTTGGGTGATAATAATGGCGGCATGTATTTTTTAAAAGGAGCAAAAAATGCATAATCATCAGTAACTAAAACAGAATCTCCAAAAATGGATGTAATCATTTTTTTTCTAATCTCAAAGCTAAATGGAAAGCTTTTACTATTGATTTCTTTTTTACCTGATTTAAAAACAACAGGCATGATTTTTACAATGTCTGCATTATTTTTTAATTCATTAATTATTTCGATATGTGCATTAGTTACAGGATTCAGATGAGCAAGATACAGTGCAGTTATCAACTATGCTAACTAAAAAAATGTCATATTTCAATGATTGACTTTCTTAAAATATGGGGACAATGGGATTTGAACCCATGATCTCCAGCACCCGAGGCTGGCAGTATACCAAGCTAACCTATGTCCCCACAGATGAGAATAATTTGTTGATTTTATTTCTTTAAAAATTTGATTAACCGTATGATTCGTATTTTACTTGGAAGTTTCCATCAGGACCCTTATCATGTTCTGTGATGAAACCTTTTGGCTTTAGGAAATCCATTACACCATCAATTGTTCCTTGCCAACCACAAACATAAAACATTGTGTTCTCCTTAGTGATCTTATCTCCAATCAATTCTTCTAATGGTGAAATCTCACCTTCTCTTGGTCTGAGGAATGTTTCAACTCTTCCAACTTGACCTGCCCAAGACCTGTTAAACCATTCTTGTGGTCTACTTATGGATGCTCTATATGTGAAATTCCATTCCTCTTTTCCTCTAGCTTTACTTTCATTTTCTAATTCCGTAAGTAATTCTTTGTAGCTTAACTCATCAACATAACTTGCACCATGAAGAACAATGATTTCTCTTTTATCTCCTGTAGCATGAAGATGTTGTGCAAAACTCACAAATGGTGCAAGTCCAGTTCCACCACCAATGCAAACAATTCTTCTATTGTCTTTTTCACCATTTGGTAATGTCTCATTTATCAAAAGTGCTCTGCCTGTAGGTTTTAACCATAAAATTTCATCACCTTCTTTTGCATTGAATAATTGTGTGGTTAATCGACCCGGAAGTGGTTTTCTTACCCATCTAATTACAAGTTCAATATATTTTCTATTTTCAGGATGTGATGCAATAGAATATGCTCTTCTTACAATTTTTCCACCTTCAACAGGATTTGGTAATCCTAATGTAATGAATTGACCAGCTTGATATTCTGGAACTGGTCCATCTTTTGGCACTAATCTAATAATTACAAGATCTTCTTTGAGCAATTGTACATAAGTGATAGTTGCTTTGTTATCTACTACCATAACGTTACATCCATCTTATTTATGGTTAAATATCTTGTGTTAATTTCATACTTGAGCTTAGTCTTAAACCGCTAAACGTTAATAACCAATTTGAAAAACTGTATTCGATCAGTTTACTGATTATTGGGCCGATCGTCTAGTCTGGTAGGATGGGTGCATGGCATGCATCAGATCGAGGGTTCAAATCCCTTTCGGTCCACCTTTTTTACATTTACAAGAAGTCTTTCTAATTCTGAATCTTTTTCTCTAAACATCTCTTTGATTTTATCTTCTGATAATGAATATCCTAGATTAATTGTTGCTTGTAATGCACTTTTTCTGACTTCTAAATTAGAATCAAACAAACATTTGTGAATTGCTTCTTTTGCTTGCTCTGCTTTGAGATAACCTAATGCACCTAATGCACAAGCCCTTACCATGGAACTTGGATCATTTGTGAGTTTAATTATTTCTGGTATAGCATTAGAATCATTTCTATTTGCTAATACTAACGATGCATATCCTCTAATATTTTTATTTTGAGAGCTCAAATTATCTATCAATAATTTTGAAATTTCATTTTCATTTAATACTAGTGCACTAAATGCCTCACCTCTTACTTGAATATCATCGTCATCCAATTTTGAAATTATTTTTTGTATGATTTCTGTGTTATTTGTTGAAGAAAGAGATTCTAGAATTTTGATTTTTTCTTCAATAGTTCCTAAATCTAAGATTTCTTTAATATTTTTCATATTATTCATTAAAATGACCAAATCTGGTTAATAACGGTTCAATATTTTTCATAAAATTTTACCTAGAATCAAAAAATATCTTTTAGCTTTAAATTATCGTTAAATACCGAATCACTCATGTCAAACGAATCCAGAAACACCATATTCATAGGTAAGAAACCATTGATGGCATATGTAACATCAACGCTAATTCAACTGGCAAACTTACCATCCGTCTACATCAAAGCTAGAGGTCTAAGCATTGGTCGTGCTGTGGATGTAGCTCAAATCATTGCAAGAAAAACAGAAAATGCTGGATACTCTATTGGAGAAATCAAAATAGGCTCCGAATCATTAGAGTCACAAGACGGTAGAACCAGAAACGTTTCAACAATAGAAATTGAAGTAAAGAGAAACAGTTGATATCTGTACTTTACTTGTAATTTTTTATTTTATTCTCTTTTTGAAATCCCATACTTCTTTTCTAATTTTTCAAATTTGGGCAATTCTACCAAATCATTGAACTGATTAAAATTTACCACTTTTTGTTTAAACTTTGTAGTAGTTCCTGATTTCTTTAACTCTTTTAAAATATTCATTGTTGCAAAAGTATTGGCAAATAGTACCGAAAGTGGATATAGAACTATTTTAAATCCCAATTTATGTAATATTTCTGCAGAACTCATTGGAGTTGCACCGCCTTCAATCATATTTGCAACAAGAGGTGCATTGATTGCTTTTCCAATACTCTTCATTTCTTCCAATGATCTTGGTGCTTCAATAAATATTGCATCTGCCCCTGTTTTTTTATTTTGTAATCCACGTTCAATAGCTGCATCTAGTCCTTCTGTTGCTCTTGCATCAGTTCTTGCAACAATTATGAAATCTTTACTTTGTCTTGCATCTAAAGCTGCACCTAATTTTTCTGTATATTCTTCTTGTGTTATGACTTCTTTTCCTTTCATATGTCCACATCTTTTTGGCCATCTTTGATCCTCAAGAAAAATCCCTGATGCTCCTGCAGATTCTAATTCTTTTACTAATTTCCAAACACTTAATGCATTTCCATAACCCGTATCAGAATCTACTATTACTGGAACTGAAACTGCTCTGCAAATTCTTCTCGCATTGTCAAGAGTCTCAGTTGCTCCAATAAATCCATAATCTGGCATTCCAAACAATGTTGCTGAAGTGCCATATCCTGTTTGAAACATGGCTTTGAATCCTACTTTTTCAGCAATTTTTGCTCCAATAGCATCATAAACTCCTGGAATGACAAGTGGTTTGTTTGCCTTTAACACCGTTCTCAAAGTTTTCATGATCTTACTTTTTCTTTGAATTATTTATGATTTTAAAATTATGCTGTAATATCGACATCTCTTGTTTCAGGATTGATTTTTGCTCCAATCAAAATAATTATTGAACCAATAATGACATTTACTCCTAGTAAAATTGGAATCCATTCTGTACCTTTTGATATCATTGTAACTGCAATAAGTGGTGCCCATGAACCAAAAATTAAACCACCGTTGTAAATTAAACCACTTGCGCTATTTCTAATCTCTGTGGGAAATCTCTCCGAGAGAAATGCAGGGATTGGACCAAATCCTGTTGTTGCAACAATGATTAGAATTATTGTATATGCAACTCTTTCATATATTAATTCTGTATTGTATAGTCCATAAAATGTTGGAACTGCTACTGCGATAGCTGCTATTGCAAAAATTGTAATAGTCTTTTTTCTTCCAATTCTTTGACTTAGATATCCTGTAAATATTTGTCCAAACAAAGAAGTTGTTGTCCCAATAATCATTAATAATGACACTTGTGATTTTTCAATTTCTACATACTTTTGTAAAAATGTTGGATAAAATCCAATTGAAGTATAATATGCATACATTAGACCTGTCATCAAAATCAAAGAAAAGATGAATTTTCTTCTTCCATCCTTGCTTGATAGTAATTTCTTTAGAGGTGATTTTTCAGTCTTTTTCTGTATTTGTTTTTTAAGCCACAATTCAGATTCATTCATTCTAAATCTTACAAAAAGAGCAACCAATCCTGGAATTATTCCTGTAAAGAACATAATTCTCCATCCAATTTCTGAAAATTCTTTCTCGGAAAATGTTGAAACTACTCCAAAAAATACAACTGATGCTATTACAAAACCAAAATTAAAACCGCTTTGCAAAAAACCAGACAAAATACCTCTTTTTTCTTTTGGTACTGTCTCCATCGTAATTACTGCACCGCTTCCCCATTCACCTCCCGCAAAAAATCCCTGCATGAATCTTAATCCAATTAGTAATATTGGTGCCATAATTCCTACTATTTGCCATGTTGGTAACAATCCGGTAGCAAATGTTGCAGCAGAAAATCCTACTATTGTAATCATCATTGCTTTTTTTCTTCCATGCTTATCTCCAAAATTTCCAAAGAATGCTCCTCCAAATGGTCTCATAATCAATGTAATGATATAAGCTGCAAATGTTGCTAACAGTGAAAATGTTGGATCTTCAGCTGGAAAAAACAGTGTACTGATTAATGGAATTACCAATAACATCAAAACTAAATCATAACCATCAAGTGACCATCCAAGCCATGATCCAAAAACTATGGATTTTTGTTGTTTAGTAAGTGATGTCAACATCAACTCTAAAAAACAGATTAATTTTTACTTTTCAAAAATAATTATTCTATCTTGATCTCTTTCCCTTTCTTTGTACTTTTTTCATCAATTTTCTTTAGTTCTGACTCTAAGAATTTTTTATATTTTTGAGTTTCCTCATTTGTCATATTAGCAAAATTAGAATTAAGAATTGAACCTATTGTAGACATTTTTTCTAATAGATCCATCGCGACAAATCTTCCTACATTTCCTAATCTAAAAAGAACATCTAATTGTTTTCTAACTATATCATTAATCTTGTCTACATCTTCTGCTGTTTCTATTCCTTTTTTTGTTAGTTGATATTTTCCATCTTTAGTTTCTTCAATTAGACCTTCATCAAGTAATCTTCCTAATAACGGATAGATCAAACCAGGAGAAGGTTTCCATATGCCGTTGCTTTGTTCTACTGCATAATCTATGATTTCTTTTCCAGTATGTGATCTATTTTTTAGTAATTCTAAAATAAAATATCTCGAGAATCCTCTTGGTATTGAGCTTCCCACTCTCTGAAACCATTCAGAAATCATAAATAATAATATCACTAGTGATATATAATAATTTTTTGAATTACATGCCTCTATTACTACATATTTAACCCACCTTCTAGGTACTCATTCTGACAAATGGTCGAATCTATTGAATTTGATTTGATAATATGCGGTTCTGGATTAGCAGGGTTAAGAGCTGCAATAGAGGCTGCTAGAAAAAACTCTAAAATCAAAATTGGAATTGTTTCAAAACTTCAAGTGATGCGTTCTCACTCTGTATCTGCTGAAGGTGGAACGGCAGCAGTGCTCTTTGAAGATGAGGGTGATACAATTGAATCTCATATTTATGATACTGTAAAAGGAAGTGACTTTCTTGCTGATCAAGATGTTGCTGAAAGACTTTGTGTAGAGATGCCAAAAGAAGTCTACCAACTTGAACATTGGGGAATGCCATGGTCTAGAAGGAAAGATGGTAGAATAGGACAGAGAAATTTTGGTGGTTATAGTTTTCCTAGAGCTACATATGCATCTGATAAAGTAGGTTTCTTTGAAATGCAAACTTTGTATGATACTTGTCAAAAATATGAAAATATTGAATATCTCAATGAATGGTTTGCAACTGCTATAATTCATGATGGAAAACGATTTTTAGGTCTTACTGCAATCGAACTTTCTTCTGGTACTTTCTATTCAATTAAAGGAAAAGCTTTGATAATTGCAACTGGTGGTGCGGGAAGATTATATAGTTTTTCCACTTATGCATTATCTTCAACTCCTGATGGTCTGGATATGGCATTACGTGCAGGAATGGCTCTCAAAGATATGGAATTTGTACAATTTCATCCAACTGGAATTTTACCATCTGGAATATTGATCACCGAAGGTGCTAGGGGCGAGGGGGGCTATCTTCTAAATAACAAAGGTGAACGATTTATGAAAAAATATGCTGGTGAAAAAATGGAATTAGCTCCACGTGATATTGTCTCAAGAGCCATGATGACAGAAATGAGTGAAGGTCGTGGATTCAAACATGAAACTGGTGTTGATTGTATGAAGCTTGATTTGAGACACATTGGAGATGAAAAAATCAAAGAAAAATTAGGAGGTATTAGAGAAATCTCTATTAAATTTTCTGGATTAGATCCTGCAACAGAAGTTCTTGATGTTAGACCTGTATGTCACTATATGATGGGTGGAATCCATACTGATATTGACGGCGCAACAGAACTACAAGGTGTTTGGGCTGCAGGAGAAGCTGCTTGTAACAGTGTTCACGGCTCAAATCGACTAGGAGCAAATTCTACTTCTGAATGTATAGTTTGGGGAAAGATCACAGGTAATTTAGCAGTTGATTATATTGAAAAAAATACTCAATCAATTCCATGGCCACATCATTTAGTTGCAGCAGAAGAAAAAAGAATTTACGATGGAATTTTTCGAGGCAATGGTGATGTTAATCCATATGAAATAAAACAAGAATTAACTGATACTATGAATGATAAAGCATATGTTTTTAGAAATGAAAAAAATCTAATTGAAGGACTAAAGAATATTCGACAACTAAAAGCACAAACTTGGAAACATGTTGATGACAAAGCCAAAGAATACAATACCAACTTTTCAAATGTAATGGAACTTGATTCCATGTTTAGAGTTGCAGAAATTGTTTTGTTAGGAGCTATTAACAGAAAAGAATCAAGAGGTGCCCATGCAAGGACAGATTACCCAAAACGTGATGATGCAAACTTTTTACACCACACTTTAGCATACTATGATCCAAAGGAACCTATAATGAAAACACATCCTGTTACAATTACAAAATATCAACCAGTGGAGAGGAAATACTAAATGACAAATCAAGATGAACACAAAGAAGGTATTGGAGGAATGATTAATCCTCGGAGATATGGTGTTGAAAGAGTTGCATATTTGTTAATGCGATTAAGTGGATTAGGTTTATTGGCCTATTTTATAGGTCATATCTATGAAACAAGTTCAATCTTAAAAGGAGAAATCGGTTGGAATGAATTTCTTGAGATAACTCAAACTACTGAAGGTCATGCTATTTTAGCGATAGTAATTGCAATGTGTGTTTTTCATACTGTAAATGGAATTAGAGTTATGCTTGGACATGGTGGAGTAGGTGTTGGAAAACCTGCAAGACCAGATTATCCGTATATTCCTGCATCTCAAAATATTAGACATAAAATGGGTATCTATTCTGCAATTATACTAGCTGCAATTGCAATGTTGTATGGATTAGCTGTAATGTTTGGTGAATAAAATGAGAGAAAGCATTATTATGAAAATACATTATGGCACTGCTTTAGCTGCAATAGCTCTTGTTGCAGTTCACATTTTGATGCGTCTTACGCAAGGATTTTCAGAATCTTTACAATATAATAGCGTAATTGCAAACTACAAATTTCTTCCTTATGCAGGAATGCTTGAAATAATCTTGATTTTGTTGTCAATTCACGGATTTAATGGATTACGAGTAATTTTACTAGAACTAAAACAAGGTAAGACATATGAAAAAGCAGTATCGTATTGTTGTGTTGCAGCTATGATTGCATTAATTGCCTATGGTTCACGAACAATAATAATGGTAAATACGGGGATGATATAGATGGGACAAATACCTAGTATGGCAGAAGAAAATACAACACCACAAACCATCACTTTACGTATTGCAAAATATAATCCAGAACACGATGATACAAAAAAATTCATGGATTTTACTATTGCCTATGAGCGATGGACTACTGTATTAGAAGCAATTCTTGATGTAAAGAAACATTTTGATCATTCTGTTGCAGTTCGTTATTCTTGTAGACAGGCTACATGTGGTTCATGTGGAATGATTATCAATGGTAAACCAAGGCTCGCATGTTTTACAAAAATTAGTGAATTAAACTCAAATGTCATCACCGTCGAACCCATGAACAACTTTCCAATTATTCGTGATCTAGCAGTAAAATTTGAACGACTATTTGATACACATCATAAAGTAAAACCCTACCTCATTCGTGATGATACTGAGATTACAACTACCACAAAAGAATTTCTGCAATCTCCTGAAGAATTAGAACAATACATCCAATTCTCAAATTGTATTAAATGTGGATTATGTAATTCAGCATGCCCTACAATGGCAACTGATTCTTCATTTGTAGGGCCTCAAGCATTAGCTCAAGCATATCGATATGTTGCTGATAGCAGAGATAAAGGAAAAGATGAACGACTGAAAATCATTGATGACTCTCATGGTATCTGGAGATGTCATTTTGCAGGTTCATGTAGTCAAGTATGTCCCAAAGGAGTAGATCCTGCTATGGGAATTCAATTACTTCGAGGCTATATGTTAGGATTTAGAAGCTAAATTCTTTTTTGGATTAGGACTATTATTTACTTGATTATTGATTTGTTCTGCCATGAAATGATTTGATACATTTACTTTGACATCGTCAATTCCATTTACCTTCAAAAGATTATCATGAATGTCTTGGCAAATTTTAAATCCAAAAACTGCTGGACAAAATGGACTAGTTAGATGTAAATCTACTTTGACATTGTTTTTATTGATATCTACTTCATCAATTAGTTCTAAATCTGTAATTGATGTATTGATTTCAGGATCTACAATTTTTGATAATTCATCAAAAATTTTCACTCTAAGTTGTTTGATATCTAAACTCATATCAAAAAAAGCGTCGATGCTATATATAACCATTCTAAAACCTTAGGTAATGTATCGTTCACGTCTTGGTACTGATCTGAGTGATATTACTTTAGATTATGTTTCATCAATAAACGATGATTCACAAATAGCACTTTATGATGTTATTGGAAGTCAAGCTCACACTCTTATGTTATATGAAAATCAAATCATTACAAAAAATGATGCAAAAAAAATTCTTTCTGCATTAGAATCTCTGAAAAATATAAAACTTGATGCTTCATCTGGAGCAGAAGATATTCATGAATTAATTGAAACACTTGTAATAAAAAAAGCAGGTATGGCAAGTGGTGGAAAAATGCACACTGCAAGATCACGAAATGATCAAGTTGCTCTAGATATTAGAATGAAAATACGTGATGATATTAACATTGTTTGTAATTGTTTACTTGACACAATTGAGGTACTTGTATCTCTGGCAAAAAATCATCAAAAAACAATAATGCCGCTTTACACTCATCTACAACAAGCTCAAGCAGGTCTATTTTCACATTATTTACTTGCTCAAGCAGATGTGCTGTTTAGAGACTTTGATCGCCTTTATACTGCATTTAACCATGTTAATCAAAGTCCTCTTGGTGCTGGACCCGTTGGAGGAACAAGTATTGCAATTGATCGTCATAGCACTGCTAAAATGTTGGGGTTTGATGGAATAGTTGAGAATTCCCTAGATGCAACGAGCACTCGTGATTTTGTTGCTGAATATATTGCAATGATAGCAATTCTTATGACAAATCTAAGTAGAATTTCTGAAGATTTTATAATTTGGTCTACTTCTGAATTCTCTTTTATAGAATTAGCTGATGAATTTACATCTCCATCAAGTGTAATGCCACAAAAGAAAAATCCTGATATTTTAGAATTAACAAGAGGAAAAACCGCAGAAGTAATTGGAAACCTCACCGCGATTCTAACTACTATCAAAGGATTAGCTTCAGGATATGGACGTGATCTACAACAAATCAAATCATCTATTTGGTCTACATCCAAAACCTCAATCAGTGCATTATTAATTTTAAAATCCATTCTTCTTACATTACATGTCAATGATAAAAAAATGAAAAAAGCCGCAGAGTCTAGTTATCTTATTGCACTTGATATTGCAGAAAAACTAGTTCAGAGTGGAATTCCATTTAGAACAACCCATAAAATTGCAGGAAGTCTTGTACAAATAGCACATCAGTCTGATAAATCTATGAATAAACTTAGTATGAAAGATATTTCAAAAATTGCTCATGAAACAAAAGTCAATCCAAATTTAATAATAAAAATCATCCAATCTACAACAATCACTTCCTCTCTGAAGGAAAGAAAATCATTTGGCTCTTCTGGATACGATGAACAGAAAAGAATGATTGAGGATCGTATGAAAAAAATCAACAATTACAGAATCAATGTAACAAAACGAGATAATGATATTTCAAAGGCATTGGACAATTTATCAAGCAAAATCACAGACTTGATAAAATAAGGAGGCGGGTCTAGTGGGATTCGGACCCACGACAACCGGATTAAAAGTCCGGTGCGCTACCTGGCTGCGCCATAGACCCCTGACAAAAATGCTTGACGTGTATAATTTAGTCTTTTACAAAATTTTTTACTCTTACAGAAACTTTTAATCTAGCAATTTAATTGAAATAATTCGTGCCCTTGTAGTATAGTCCGGTCTAGAATTCGACCCTGTCACGGTTGAGACGCGTGTTCAAATCCCGCCGAGGGCGCCTTTTCTCTTATCAAATTATTTTTTTATGAATTTTGATCGATCTTACACACTTTATTTTGATATATTTCTAAGATTCAACATGTGTGTTATTTTTGGATCTATGATCTAATACATGATTTTTCCTTCTTTAAAGTTAAATTTTGGTAATTTCCCTTACAAGAATATTAAAATTCAGGCAATTTTAGTAAATTTTGATGTCTGAAGAAAATAAGGAATCTAAGGTAGAAACAACACCCGAAGTTTCAGCATCAGAAACACAGTCAAAAGATTCAGTAAAACTCGCAGCTGCCAAAGCTGAAGCAACTGCAAAAGCTGCGGCAGAAGCAGTAGCTCAAGCAGAATCTGAAGTTGAAGCGGCATTGGCAAAAGCTGCAGCTGCAAAAGCAGCAGCAGAAGCTGCAGCAGAAGCAGAATACAAAGCGATAGCTGCTGAAGTTAAAGCAGCATCTTCCAAAGCACCCGCATTTACTAATCTACGTAAAGGTGAAGAAATATTTCGAAGAGAAATGGGAGAACCTGAATTTTTCTTAGCTAAAAAAGATAGATTTCCAAGACCTATACTTACATCAGATGAACAAGATGAAATTACACGAAAAGTGGAAATTCCAACAGATAACACTCCAAAATATATTCCACAACATGTGTTGAGTCCTGAATTTGGTGGTATGTCTAATTATGAATCTGGAGTAGGAGAATTCTTAGAAGAAACTAAACAAAAACTTAAGAAACTAAAAACTGATCCTCTTGCCTCCAAAAAAGATATAGACACAACACAACAAGAATTGGAATATTTGGAATCTCTTTATGAAAATTATTTTATAGGGATGAATATTTTCCGAACAGCAAAAGGTGGAAGGGGTAAACTTAAAGAATAAATGATGATGATATGAGCGAAATTAGTTTTGATATAATTAATGCAAGAGTTACTTTCAAAAATGTACCGCTTCACGCATTATCTAGATTTCGATTTGAAGATCTTAAAACTGCATGTGAAACTTTTAAGAAAATACCAGGTGTTACAGAATGTCTAATAATTCAAACTGCTAGTAGGATTGAAATATTTACAGTAAGTAATCTAGAATCAGGAGATGCTCCTGATGCAAGAAGAGCTGAGGGAAAATCACTAATTTTAAATCAAATTAAGACAACTTGGGAATCTTTATCTCAGGTAGAACAAATTGATATTGATCATTTTGATCAAACTCTTGAAGTTTACAAGGGTACAGATGTATATCTTAATTTGTTAAGATTAGCTTGTGGTTTAGATTCTGTAGTTGTAGGAAAAGAAGAAATATTGAATGAAATTAAAACATCCCTTTCAAATGCAAAAAATATCAATGTGTCTGGCCCAATACTGAATAAATTATTTGAAAGTGTTATCCGAATTGCAACTCGTATTCGCGAAACTACTGGTATAGGTAAAAATGTAATATCACTTGGAGAAGTAGCCACTCAAATTGTAGATGAAAAAGCTGGATTAGATGCTAAAAAACGTATTTTGTTAATAGGTACTGGTGAATCTGCAGCTAGAGTTGCTAAATCTCTTAATAAAAAAGGATATGCATTTGATGTTACAAGTAAAACAATTGAACGTTCAACTGGTTTTTCTAAAATATTAGGTGGAAAACCAATTGCATTTGAAGAAGTTTTATCTGGGTTTGACAAGTATGATATAATTTTTGTTGCAACCACTGCAGATTATTTCTTAATTACTTTTGATAGAATAAAATTAGTTATGGAAGAAAAAAAGAAAGGTACATTGATTATGGATTTATCTGAACCAAGAACCGTTGATGAGGGAATAACTGCACTTCCGGGAATAAAATTACTGTTTAGAGATCAAATTGCTGAAAAATATGAAGAAAATGCAAGAACTAGAGCTGGTATGGTACCTGCTGTAGAAAAAATTATTGAAAAAGAAGTTCCTATTCTTGAAGCAACAATGAAACGAATTACAATCTAGTTTTTTAATACATCATTATTTTAATTATAAAACAGAATTTAGTTTTATTAAATAAATTTATTTTTTTCTAAGAATAAACTGCATCAAAGCCTCTTTTGAATAATCTATTCCATGGATCTCATCAGTATGTTTTCCAAATTCTGCTATTACGTCTTCTATTTCTCCTTCAGATATAAAATCACACTCAAATCCATAATCACTGCATTTTAGTTTAGCCATACCTAATGTAGATATATCTGAGTATAAATACCAAAAGATAATATTTGTTCATAAAAATACGATCGCTTACTACCTATTCAAAAATGGTATTCATATTAATGACATAATCTATTATCTGATTAGATATTTTTTATTTTATATGCAAATCGGCTCTAATTTTATCTAAAAATAATTGATAACCAAAATTTAACAGAAATACATTTATCCAAAGTACCAAAAATTACTTTGTATGGTAACAGAACAAAAAGCAAAAATTACTTACATGCATTTACTTAAAGAAGATCTTGTTGTTCTTCGTTTAGTTCCAAATAATGGAATGCCAAAATACGTAACAGGTCAATTTCTTACTATAGGGGTCCCAATTCCATCGGAACAAAAAATTGTTAGAAGAGCATACTCGATTGCATCACATCCTGAAAACCGCGATTATTTTGAATTTGTAATTAGATGGGTAAGAAAACCATTACCTGGTCGTGTTACCACTGAATTATTTTATGCAAATGTTGGTGATGAAGTATTTTTGGGAGATCCTACAGGTAATGCATTAACAATTGATGATAAATTACCAAACGGTGAACCTGACAATAGACGAATTGTTTGTGTTGGTGGTGGAACAGGTCTTGCCCCATTTATTGCATTTGCAAAACATCTACATGATACAGGAGATAAACGAGAGATCATTGTTCTTCATGGTGCAAGTTATGTTGATGAATTAAGCTACAGAGAATTGTTAACAAACTTTGAAAATGAGAGTATTGAAAGAGGCAAAGATCAATGGAATTTCAAATATAGGGCCGCTATTAGTAGACAAAAAGAATTTTTTAACAGATCTTGGTCAGGACATATTGGTAGAGTAGAATCATTCTTTAAACCAAATAAGAATGGTGTCTCACCATTAGAAGAAATAGTTGGGGAAGAAATAACAACTGCAAACACCAAAGTCTACATTTGTGGATATCAAGGCACAATTGATGGAGTTATTGAATACTTGGGACCAAAAGGATTTGTTACAAAAGAAGAAAAACGTAAAGATGGAAGTTATGAGATCAAGTATGAATCATATGGTTAAACAATGTTGAAACTGTATTTTTATTAATCTCAATTTTACTGATTTTTTTAATATTGTTTGTGGAATGTTTTGTAGATGATTTTATTTTTTAATTTGTGAAATAATATCATCTATAGTTTTCTGATTTGCTGCTGCAATAAATGAAATTTTTGTTTTATAGCTAAGATCTGTATCAAGTGGATGTAAATTAGAATCTAACAATAATCCTCCCGCCTCTTTTACTATGATGTATCCTGCAGCAATATCTTGAACTCTTATCTTGTTTCTTAAATCTATAAAAATATCCATTATTCCTCTTGCAAAGAATGCCATCTCTAACGCATTTGCACCAAAATGTCTTATGTGATTATGTTGCTCAAATATTGGATGTAATTTCTTCATTAATTCAGATGTTGCACCTGAAGTGTTTATTCCAACAATTTTGTAAATTGGTTCTTTATCATGAACTTTGATTCTGGATTTATTCAAAAATGCTCCTTTGCCCTTTGATGCCCAATACATATCACCATTTGATAGATTTGTTATTACACCATCTGTGATAGAACTTAATTTATTTTCAATTGCAAATGCTAATGAACTACAAAAAAATGGAACCCCTCTTACAGCGTTTGCTGAGCCATCGATTGCATCCATGATAACAAAACCTTTTGGTTTTTTCGATAATTCCACTCTGCCACATTCTTCTCCTAATACAATACATTCAAAATTAATTTCTTTAAGATAATCTAGTACTGTTTTTTCCGCAATAATGTCTATGTTACGTGAAATATCTCCTCCTGCACCTGTTCCGAAATCTCCTCCTGCATCATCAGTACCAGCTAAATCTTTTACGTTTTCATAAATCCGTTTTGAAGCCTCTTGAAGAATTTCAATAACTTTCATTGTTTGGTTTTTCTTTCTTCGTAATTTAAGTGAAAGAAATTTTCTAGTTTTGAAAGCATAAATAACAATAAAGCAGCTCTTCGTATGTGAGTGTAAAAGATCAATCTGTAATAAGCAAAGAATCACTAATGAGTACAAAACCTGGAAAACAAATTATGAAGCAAGGATTATTCAAATCGAAAGGTTTCAAATTATTTACTCAATACAAAGAAGAAACAGAAAATGAATTTCCAAATTTTGCAGATCGATTTGCTAGAGATCTTTTACATGAAATAAAATCTGATCTTTCCCCTAACTCAACACAACAAGCATTTGGAAATGAAGTAGGCTCCACCGAAATTATTCTTCAAGCTTCTGAAATTGACAATGTAAAATCAAAATTAGAGAATCCAGATATAATAAAAGATAGAGTACTCCGTATTTTAAATTCAAATTTTGTTAAAATGACTTTTCCTGTATTTAACGCATTATTTGATGGGGCTTCTAATTATACTGGAAAAAAAGATCCTCAATTAAGACAAGATATCGTTGAAGGTCATATTTTGGCAATTGATCTTAGTGAACCAATGGATAGAATTGTAGATAAAGATGAAGACTTGGAATATCTTGATGATTACAAATTAATGAACCCATATATCTTGAAATTAGCTAGAGAAAAAATTTCTAAAGGTGGAGATAAAGTCCTAAAAGAATTTGAAGAAGGATTCAAGGATGCTAGAATAGGTCAATATCTAGATGAAAAATTGAAATCAAAACCAACAATGATTACAGAAGAAGAGATGAATCTGTCATACAAAAAATACCGATCTGTTATGGGAACAGCTGGAAGAAATATGGCTTTAGCAGAACGACCTCTTGGAGAAATTTTTTATCTTGGAATGGCAAGAGCTGCTGAAGGTGTTGGATGTGGAAATGAAATTGAAGACTCTATTAAAAATGGTTTTGTAAAAATTCCTTCTTGGCCATTGTATTACACTTTATTATCAAATGATGTCAAAAAAGGATTTGATTTAACATTAGAAAAAAGCAATCTATATCTTCAAGATGCTCGATTGGCACTTAAATTACTGCCAGATGATTTCTCACATACTGAATTTTTAGAATTTTTATTTTTAACTGTAGAACACTATAATCAATACTGGTACAATCAACTGCAAAAAGTAAAAAAATGGTCGGAATTTGTATCTAACCTCCCTAAGTGATTAATTTGATGTGGTCTGAAAAGTATAGACCTCAGAATATTTCTGACATGATTGGAAATGAAGAATCTAGATCATCAATAATAGAATGGTTCACGAAATGGAAAAAGGGTACAAAGCCTCTTTTACTAGTTGGTCCGCCCGGAATTGGAAAAACAACAATTGCGTATCTTACTGCAAAACAATTTGGCTATGATATGATTGGTTTGAATGCAAGTGATGTAAGAAGCAAATCTCAAATTAACGAAATTCTTTCACCTGTATTGGGTAATGTCAGCTTATTGGGAATTCCTATGATTTTCATTGATGAGGTTGATGGGATTCATGGTAGAGGGGATTATGGTGGTGCAGAAGCATTAATTGAAATTTTAAAGGAACCTACAGTTCCAATACTACTAGCTGCAAATTCAGATGAATCAGATAAAATGAAAAGCATCAAAAAAGTTGTAAAAACTATATTTTTTAAACCAATTCCACCACGCCTTTTGAAAGTATATCTTGAAAATATTTTGAAAAAAGAAAATGCACATCTAAGTCCGGGTTCTATGATAAAAGTAATTGATAGATCAAATGGTGATATTCGTTCAATGATTAATCTGACACAATCTCTTGTTACAGGATTCAATCCTCAAACTGAAAATTCATTTGAAAGCATAAATGTCGAGGATGGAGTTAACGCATTTTTTAAAGCAAATTCGATTGATGAAGCTAGAAGTGTTTTGTATTCTATGCAAATTGATCCAAAATTAAAGATAGATGCTTTTTACTCTAGCATTATGACTAGCGATTTAGATAATTCTACACTTGCAAAACTATTGGAAATAATTTCTGAAGCTGATATGCTTTATGGAAAAATTATGAAAACTCAAAATTGGCGATTACTACGTTATCTTAATGAAACTCTGATTGGATTATATCAAAACAATGAACGAATAAGATACTCTCAATACAATCTCTCATGGCCACTTTTAAATCGTATTAGATGGGATGGAAAAAAAATAAAAGCACTGTCTTCAATCATGGCAAAAAATTTACATCAATCATCTAGTTCGTTTGTTACTTTATGCTTTCCTTATATGTTATTTTGTATAAAAAATAAAAAATTAAAATTAGAATTGGAAAATACTTTTGATGATATTCTTGAAAAGGAGATCAAGTCAATTTGAGTTGGCGAAAAATTCCAATGAAATTCCCAGGAACTTGCATCATTTGTAATGAAAAAATTGAAATAAATGAAATCGGTCTGTGGGCAAAAGGATTAGGTGTAAAGCATGAAAAGTGTGCTCAAATTAATGAACTTCAATGTATTGTGTGCAAAGCTTCAGCTGGATGTTTACAGTGTGAGTTTCAAGATATCTGTAATATTCAGAAAGTTTCTCAATTGTGCATATGTAAAAAATGCAGTGAAGAGAAAAACTCCTTTGATTCTTATCAAAAATCTGTTAAAAAGAATTTTTCATTATTAAATCTAAATTTATAGACTTCTGACTAATCTAAAATCTCACGATCTAATGAGTTTCTTTAAAATAACACATTCCTGTTTTGAAAAATTCTAAAAAACTAAACTAAATTAATATAGGAAGATTTCTTTTCTAAAATATCTATGCACTTTGAGAAAATTGAAGGTTATTCTAAAAGAAAAAAAATATCTTCACAAGGCGGAGGGCAAGATAAAATCAAAGATCAACACGATAAGGGAAAATTAACCGCTCGTGAAAGAATTGATCTTCTGTTAGATTCTGGTACTTTTACTGAAATTGATCCACTTACAACTCATCATTATCATGAATATGATATGCAAAAGAAAAAATTCTTCACAGATGGCGTTGTTGGTGGATATGGAACTGTAAATGGTAGACAAATCTTTGTTTTTGCTTATGATTTCACTGTACTTGGTGGTACACTAAGTCAAATGGGAGCTAAAAAAATTACAAAATTAATGGATCATGCTCTGAAAACAGGATGTCCGATAATTGGAATAATGGATTCAGGTGGAGC
>DATIFS010000040.1:0-59884 GCA_035455105.1 Nitrosarchaeum sp. | reverse complement strand
GGTTGCCCTGATACAGTTACTGCAACTACAACCACATACCAAGCTCCAGATGCTGACGGTGATGGCATCCCAGATGTAAAAGACGCATGTCCTACTGAACCTGAAAACTTTAATGGATACTTGGATTGGGACGGTTGTCCTGATACACTAGGTGCAGAATCTACTTTACCTACACATCCAGATTCTGATCATGATGGCATCCCAGATAGTGTTGATCAATGCCCTAGTATCCCTGAAACCTGGAATAAATACAATGACAGTGATGGTTGTCCTGACACTAGTCCAGAACAACAAAGATTCCTACATGATGATGATCTAGATGGTATCATCAATGATCTTGATCAATGTCCTCTAGTGCCAGAAGATTATGTTGGTATAATTGACGGCTGCCCTGAATCATAGAATTATCTTGTTTTTCTAAAAATTTAGAAAAATGTTTTGATATGTTAAATATGTCAAAGAATCAAAATAGTTATAATGCTTCCAAAATTTTCAAGTAGAGCTTTTTTAGCTCCTATGGCTGGAGTTAGTGATCCTGCTCTACGATTACAATGCAAAAAAATGGGTGCAGGTTTAGTTGTAACAGAATTTACTAGTATTCACAGTATCATCGCAAAAGAACAGCAACTAAAAGAAAACAAAAAAACAATTCAAGAATTTTTAGAATATTCTGAAAAAGAGCGACCTCTTTCAGTTCAATTATTTGGTTCTGATCTTTTAGCTTTAGAAAAAGCTGCAAAGATAGTGGAACCATTTTTTGATATTATTGATTACAATATGGGTTGTCCTGCACCACACATAACACAACAAATGGCAGGAGGTGCACTCTTACAAGAAATTAATCTTACTCAACAAATCTTTAGTACTTTAGTTAATGCCGTAAAAAAACCTGTCACTTTGAAGATTCGTTCTGGAGTAACTGATGCAAGTAAATATCTTTTCAAAGAAATTGCACAAATTGCAGAAAATGAAGGAATACAAATGATTACTCTTCATCCAAGAACTGTAACGCAAGGATATTCAGGTAACGCTGATTGGGAAATGATCAAAGAACTAAAAGAAATCTCTAATATTCCTATAGTAGGTAATGGTGATATAACAACTCCTGAGGATGCTAAATCCATGATTGATCAAACTGGCTGTGATTATGTTATGATAGGCAGGGGCGCAATGGGAAATCCATTTTTGTTTGAACAAATTAATGATTATCTAAAAACTGGAACTTACAAACAATACTCATTAAAAGATAAACTGGACTCATTTTTTGAATATCTTAGTCTTACTACTGAATATAACATAAAATTTTCAAACATCAAAGGACAAGCAATGAGATTTACTAAAGGAATGAAAGGAGGTTCAAAAATACGACCACAAATATCTTCATCAAAAAACATTGTAGAACTTGAAAAAATTATGAATTATGCTTATGTTTTATCTTCTTGATTTATCTAAAATATTTATTATGACATATTTACAAATTTAAACTACTTTTTATAATAACTTTATACATATTTGTTTTTTCTTTTTTTTAGTATTAGATATTTAACTAAATTGGATTATTTTTATATATTTTGAATGCTAATCGATATGTGAAATTGGAGATGAATGATTAATGGCAACTGCTTTTGTTTTGATCAACTGTGATCTAGGTTCTGAAGAATTTGTTATCTCAGAATTAAAAATGATAGATGGAGTTGTAGAAGTTCATGGGGTATTTGGTGCTTATGACATATTAGCAAAGGTTGAATCAAAACAAGTTGAAGCATTACGTGAAACTATAACCTGGAAAATTAGAAAAATACCAAAAATTAGATCAACGTTAACTTTAATGGGAATAGAGGAACAGCAATAATGGAGACTACTTGACAAAAGCATATGTTTTGATCAACTGTGATCTAGGTTATGAAAAAAGTGTAATTTCATCATTACAGACAATTGATGATGTTACTGAAGTACATGGCACTCTTGGTCTTTACGATATTGTTGTAAAAATAGAATCTGACTCTGATGAAAAAATTCAAAAAACTATAACCAATACTATACGTAAGATGCCTCATATTCATACTACCATAACTCTTACTCGTTCAGAAGGTAAAGAATTATTTCAAACATCTGAAAAGCTTATTGGATCAATGCTTGGCAGAAATAATGTTAGAGCATACGTTGTTATTCATGGTGATAAAGGAGAAGAATTTAATATTTTAAAAAACTTGAGTCATATTCCAGAAGTAAAAGAAGCTGATGTTGTATTTGGATACTATGATATTATTTGTAAAATCGAAACATCAGAACATAAAATATTGGAAGATATAATTACCAAGGCAATAAGAAAATTACCTCATGTCAGAACAACAATGACATTAAACGTCATTCCAGAACAAGAATCTTAATTTTTTGAAATTTTTATAACTTTTAGGTAGCATTTCTCACACAGCTCAAGTTTGTCATATGTTTTTGTCTTTATTTTCTTAAGGCAAATGTTACAAACTGGAATACAATTATCACAAAATGCAGCTGGAAGCTCTAACCCTCTTTCAAATATTGTAGTAGATAAAATATCTCTATTTTCATGAATACAACCGAAGATATATTTTGTCTTTATTCTCATATTAATAATTATAAATCCTAGTTAATTATCTGATTTTATTTTTTTCAAAAATTTGTTTTAATTTTATACTTAAATCTGAATAAATTTACATCTGTATTGTTTTTTATGAATTTCTATTTTTTAGCAGTTTAATGCTTATTATTTTAAAAATATCGTTTATTTTTCAAGAATTTGAATAATTCTATAAGCTATTCTATCTATGTTTACATTTGGCTCTGTTGTGATCAAAAGAATACCACTTTTCAGTGGGAAACTCATCATGACTAATTTCTCACGTCGTGAAGCTGAATATTTTACAGGACCCATAGAGTAATCAAAATGTTTCCTAGTAGATACTCTATACGCCAACTCTTTGAATATTTTATGTTGTTCCTCATCCGTTCCTAACGGAATGATTCCATCCCTAAATCTGCCTTTTTTCAAGCATCCATCAATATCTACAAATCCTGCAAATCTGATGTCTTTTTCCTCAAAAATTTCATCTAGTTTCTGTTGATACAAAGTTTCATTGATCTCATTGGACAATATTTGATATTTGAATAATGACAGTAAAATCATTGTGCCTACTTATCTTTACTTAATGTAAATAATTTTTATGTATTCTTTATTTTCTTATGTTCTATGGATTAAAAATCATCAAAAATCTATGAATTTTTAGAAATAGTAGTTATTTGCTTTTATACTTAAATTGTAATACATAACATCCCTTTAACAAACATGTCCCCCAAAGGGACAAACCATACTGAGAGGAACCATTGTTTCCTCTCAGTCAATCATACTATTTCTTAGATTTTTTATTTTTTCTGGACTCTTCATCTCTTAATATTTTACGTTCTTTTCGCGTTGTGATTACACCTTTAACTATTATTGGCAACGAAATTCCAAATAGGATAATGACTAATTCTTTTGGAATGTCGGATACTGCTTCTTCAGCAGTTTTTACAGAATCTTCAGATGTAACAATTATTTGAAAAATTATAGTTGGAATAAACCATACACATAGTCCTAAAATAAGCCAATATAGTCCCTTCAATAATTTTTTACCTTTAGACCACTTTATAATTTGAGAACCTTTGCAAGAATATTCTCTGAATAACTACTTTTTTTAAATCTGTTTTTTTAAAACTATTCTTTATTGATTACTTTTTTTAAAAGAAAATAATTAGAGGGCTTCAGAACCTCTCTTTTTTGATGCAATATTTACAACATCATCAACTGTAGATACAACAATTATTCCATCTCCTGCTTTTCCTGTATACGAAGCATCAGAAATTGCTTTGATTACTGCTTCAACTTTTGAATCTTCTACAATCGTACTAACAGTTGCAACTTTATTGAATTCTGCAACAAAAGTACCAGTTCCTCTTCCTGCTCTCATAGTTTGTCTTGTACCAGAACCTCTACCATTTCCTTCTAGTATGGTAAATCCACCTACTAGTTCTTTGATGGCATCAGAAACTGCACCTGCTTTGTCTACCTGAATAGTTGCCTCAATTCGTTTCATTTGTTTCCCTAAATTTCTATTATTTAAAAAAGATTATATGTTTTTATTCAAATTTTATGATACATTAAGATCTATTGGTTATAGTGTTATCCTCTGACCTTTTTAGTATACAAAAAAAGAAGAATTATGAAAAGTGATGAAAAAAGATCACATAGACTCAATTATCTTTTAAAGTATTATTTGAGTAATCCAAAAGAAAATGAATTATACCAAAGGGCAAAACAGATGGGAGTGTCTGATTCTACTGCTAAAGATTACATTCGAACAGTGATAATTCAAGCTCAAAAAATTTATTCACAATAATTATGAATATCTGAAAAACCCCATTAAGTGATTTTGATTCTTATCTTTTCAACATGATAAAATTTGAGCCTATTTGTATTAATTCTTAGTAATCTTAAACAAGGTAACTTCATAAATAATCCGTAGGAGAATAAATCAAACATGACTGACCCTCTCATTGATGATGTAAAGGCCTTATTGGATAAAGAAAAAGGTGATGAACGTATCTTAAAACAAATTTTTAGAGCCTGTGAAAATGATGAAGTGATTAGCAATTATGAGAGAAACTATGTTAGAAATTTAGCAGAAAAATATCTTGGTAGAGTACCTGAAGTAGAAAAACAACCTACAGAAGAAAAACCAATTATTCCTGATGTAATAATTCCAAAAACATCACCAAAACAAAATATTGAATCCCCATCTTTAATATCTCATAGAAATACTAAATCAACATCAAAAAATACAAAAATTTTCTTAGGTGTGGGTGGAATAATATTTGTAATATTAATTGTAATTGGTATATCTTTTAGTGGAGTTTTTTATACCGAATCTGATAATTCTCAAATAACTTCTGACAATTCTAAATCTACATCTCTTTCAATTAAAACTGATTTATCTACATATCAAAAAGGTGATATTATTTCAATTAGTGGAACATCTACTGCTGGACAAGTAAATATCTTGATAGAAAATCAAGATGGTAAATTGATCTGGTCTGAACAAATCTCTGTAAAAAATAATGGTCGTTTTTCTACATTGGCTATAGCTGGAGGTGATGGATGGGATAAATCTGGTACATTTACA
This sequence comes from Nitrosarchaeum sp., assembly GCA_035455105.1. GTDB lineage: Archaea > Thermoproteota > Nitrososphaeria > Nitrososphaerales > Nitrosopumilaceae > Nitrosarchaeum. The sequence continues at coordinate 54,686 of DATIFS010000040.1, read as the reverse complement.
ATTAAAGTAAATGATAATTCAGAAACAAAATCAAAAACATTTTCTTTCAAGGCATAATTTTTTCAAATTCTTTCCAATGTGAATCTATTATTTCTCTTAGTTTTTCTATACTGATTTCTTCCATATACTCACGATAAACAATGAATTTATTTTGTTTTCCTGAATCTTCTCCATAAATATCACTTGTATTTTTTGGAATTGCTCCTGTCTTCCATTGTTTCATTTCAAAAATCCACACAGTTGAATCTGGATTTAAAAAATCTATATCATCGCAACCAATAATATACAAGTAACATTTTGTAGCCTGATTTAGTTTTTCATGTAACTTTTCATATGCTATGATCTGCCCTTTTGCAATATTGATCTTATCGTTATGAAATCCCTTGAATTCAAGAATGATAAATCCTCCATTGTGCTCAATTAACCAGTCTATGTCTGTTCCTCCTGAGGCTATCATGCCGTGAACTATCAAATCTCCTAGTATCTCTCTTCCACGAGTAAATTCTACCTCATCAAAAATTTGATATTTTGCTTTAGCGCTCTTTCTGATAATCTGCTGTGAATTTGGGTTATTCTGAATAATTTTTTCTTTATCGTAAAATACGTCGATCAAATCTTTGGTTTTATCTATCATGAACATCAATTTGTATGGTTAGTGATAAGATAGTTTGTAAAATTAAGTGGAGCTATAATATTTTTTGTAATCTATCTATACAAATATTCTCCACTTGTACCTTTATACAAAATAAAATAATCTTCCGGATTTTTACGTTCTTTTTTTGCATTTAATGCATCTTGATACATTTCAAAATGCCCTACTAAATACAATTGATTATCTGAATCTGCAAAATAATCTATTGCAACTAAATCAAATCCATTTTCAGGAGTTAATCTAATTCGTTCCTTTTCAAATATGTCTTTAGTCATTTATGATTAAATTTTTGTGGTAAATTTGAATTATGTTGATTATTTTTATTGATCATATATCATTAGATTCTTTTCTTCTAATAATGAATGTAGATTATGAACAGAACGATATACATCTGATTCTTTTTTTGCACCAGTACAAACCAACTTTCCTGATGCAAATAACAATATGACTGTTTTTGGGTCTAACATTCGATGAATCAATCCTGGAAACTGTTCTGGCTCATACATGCTTCTTGGTAGAGTTCTAGCTGCTTTTTCTAAGTGAATTTTACCACCTAAATTAATAGCTGCTACAATATTTTGAACTGTAATTACTGCATCATTTTTAATTTTGATCTTACCTTTTCTTAGTTTTTGAACTACTGTGTTGACTGCTTTGATTGCCATATCTTCTGATTTTGCACCAGTACATACCATTTTTCCAGTTCGAAAAATCAACGTTGCAGTTCTTGGATTTTGTAATCTAAAGACCAAACCTGGAAATTGTTCAGGATGATATTCTGTATCAGGAAATTTTTCAGTTATTTCATTAAGATCAATTTTTTGGTCTACTGATGCAGATGCAACTACATTTTCAACACTAACAATGGGCTTAGTTTGAGGCACGCCGTGGGACTTTAAATAGGCCCTTTATATATACTAGTCAGACTTTTCAAAGATTATTTGATATCAATGATGTCCAACCCATTGATAGCGATATTCTTCATCGATGATATCTGTTACAATATCTTTGTTTTTGATCCTTATTTTTGATAATTCAACATCAAAAAATCCCAATTGCCCTTTCCATGGAATTGGAATTCTCAGTGCTTTTGCATTTTTTATTTTAAATCCAAAAGTTTTATTTCCAAAATTTGATGCAAAATGAAATTTTTGATCGTTTTTTATTTCTGTTGATGAATTATATTTTTTTACATCATAAAGAACAGCTTTTCCAACAATTGCTCCTGTTACTAATTTTTTTGTAATTTTTAATCTCTTGCAATCATCTACTCGTATTTTGATTGGAGCATGAATCAAAAATTCACCACGAAAATTTGTATTCCAATTTCGTAGTTCAATAATTTTTTTTCCAGAAATTATTAAATCTGCAAATGGTTGAGAAACTGAAAGACATTTCAAGTTTATTCGATAGCTGCTTTAATTAATTCCCCTAGATTTTTATTTCTTCCTTCCGGCAAGTTAGTTATTCCACCATTCAAACTCTGTGTTACTATGCCTTTACTTGCAAGAATGTTGACAGCCATTAGTGAAGTATTTCCTGCCATGCACACTAGTAATGATTTCCCTTTAGTTCCCTTTAGTTCTCCACTTAATTCTTCAGGAATTTGTTGTGTTGCTAAGAGTTGATTGATAGTTCTTGCCTTTGGTACATATATCTTTGATTTATCCACTCCAAGAGATTTTGCAATAACTTCTATTCCTTCTTCGCGAGGTGTGTATTGAGTGTGAACCCAAATTATTTTATCATACTCATCTATATTTGATACTGCATCTTGTAGTGATATTTGGGTTCTATTTTGCTTCTTTGATATTTCATCTAAATTCTTTTTGTATTTTTGTATTCCATCGGCAACAATAATGACAAATTTTTTACCTGCTCCAAAGTTTGCCATTTGCATTGCTGCATAAAGTGCAAGAGCACTACTTTCACCAATATCGTGACCCTTATCTACAAAAAACTTTAGAAGATGTTTTGCATGATCAAAATCTATTTCATATTGTCCTGCATATGTATCTGGTTTGTATAGCTTTAAACCTGATGCTTTATCTTTAGTTCTAATTCCTGCCACATCCTGACCCGAAGGTGGAAAAACCACATGTACTGATTTTTTTCCATATTTTGCAGATACGTATCTACTTAAACCACCAGAAGTTCCACCTGTACCAAAAGCACAAACAATTCCAAAATCTTCTAGCGAATATCCAAGATCATGTAATTGTTGGTCTATCTCTGCAGCAGTAATCGATTTGTGAACATCTATGTTAAGATCATTATCATATTGTTCTGGACAGAAACAACCGTATATTTTTGCAAGAAATTTTGCCAAGTTTATTATGTCTTGGGCAGCTAAAAGTGATTCTATCTCAGAACGTTCTTTATCAAAAATTCCAGGATCAAAACCAAGTTCAGATAATTGTGAGCGAATATTTGATGCAGTTGCTTTTGCGGCTAAAATATTTGGGTTATCTTTCATTCCTGGAGCAGGACATACATCCATGTCCAGATCCATGATACGAATATTCTCATTTCTTAATTCCTTAAAGACTCCCTCCTGTAGTTTTCTTGATACAAGTGAAACTACAGTTAATCCAAGTTTGGATAACTGACCAAGAGCAATTCCAAAATTTCCAGAAGTTGCTTCTATTATTGTTTGTCCACTTTTCAGCTTTCCTGTACTTATTGCATCATGTATTATGTGAACTGCAGGTCTGACTTTAATCGAACCTGTTAATAAATTAGAATCAAATTTTCCAAAAATTTTTAGTTCTGCATCATCAAGATTTATTTTATAAACTTCTTTTGCACACTCCTTCAAATCTTTGGTAATGTCAATTAATGGCGTTGCGTTTACAATTCTTTTCCCTTCTTGATTATCTTCAAAGTGAGGTATCTTACACCATATTTCATGTTCAAAACGCTCGAGTAAAACTTTGTCTATGTTATTTTTAGATTCTTCTGGCAATTTTTCTCCTTCAAATTATTCCATAATAAAGCTCATATAAAATATCTGATGAATCATTAATCTATTTTGATTTGAAATGGGTGTAATTTGGAAATTAGTTTTAGTACTAGATTCAAACACATTATTCATGGCAGAAATTACGATATTTGTAGCCTTAATTGCTGGTTTGGGATCATTTGTTGCTCCATGTATACTTCCAATGATTCCAGCTTTTCTTGCTTACATATCAGGTACTACAGTCACGGAACTTGGTTCTAAAAATGGTTCCACCATTTCAATTAACAGAACAGGTATAATTCTAAATACCGTATTTTTTGTTTTAGGTTTTTCAGTTGTATTTTCTGCTTTGGGAGTTTTGATTAATAGTGTTCTCTCTACTGCAGCTGGCGACATATTACAAAGTCTAAACTATGTTGGAGGAATCATTATCATAGGATTTGGATTATTTTTGTTATTATCCACGAAGATTAGGGCTTTAAACGTAGAAAAGAAATTTTTCCCAAAAAGAAAAAAATCTAGTTATCCACTTTCTTTTGTTTTTGGTCTAGCTTTTGCTGCAGGTTGGACTCCATGTGTGGGTCCCATACTTGGAACAATTCTAACTTTGGCTGCAACAACTCCATCAGTTTCATTTCATTTACTATTGGCATATTCTTTGGGATTGGGAATTCCGTTTGTTCTAATGGGTGTATTTTTCTCAAGGGCTACTGTAATAATTCGAGCAATGAGTAAACATCTAAAATATTATAATCTGATATTAGGTGGATTCATAATAATTTTGGGAATTCTAGTATTTACAAATCAACTTGCATTTATTGCAAATTTTCCACTTTTAGACAAATTGGTGTTGCTAGGGTGATTATGTGAAATCAGAAATAAAGATCCCATTAATTTTAGGAATCATAATTGTAATTGCAGTTATAGGACTCAGTGTATTTCTATCATCTTTAGACTCTCAGGTTTCAATATCAAAAGATGAATCTAAAGTAAATACCGTAGCTGATGAAAATAAAATAGACAAATCTGGATTCAAAAAAGCTCCTAAACTAGTTGGAATCTCTGATTACATCAACATATTGCCTGAACAATTACAAGAAAAAATTGATCACAGTGTAGTACTATATGATATATGGACTTATAGTTGTATAAACTGCATTCGTACTTTACCCTACATTACATCTTGGAATGAAAAATACGCTGATCAAGGATTATTGATAATCGGTATCCATTCACCTGAATTTGAATTTGAAAAAGATGTTACAAATGTAAAAAATGCTGTAACAAAATACGGTATAACATATCCTGTAGTTCTTGATAATGACAAAGAGACATGGAAGGCATTTGGAAATAATTATTGGCCACGCAAGTATATCGCAGATTCTGAAGGATACATTAGATATGATCACATTGGAGAAGGAGGATATCAAGAAACTGAAAAAGTAATTCAGCAGTTACTAAAAGAAAGGTCTGATTCTATGGGCACAAAATTGACATTACCTCAAGAATTACTTTCAATAAAAGAATCTCAACCCTCATCGTTTAGAACTCCTGAATTGTATTTTGGATATGATTTTGTATATGGTCGAAATCAACTTGGAAGTCCAGAAGGATTCAAACCAGATCAAAATGTTACTTATTCTATTCCACAATCAAAACAGCTTCATAACTTCTATCTTAATGGAACATGGCAGAATTTACCTGGAAGTATGAAACTAATTTCTGATTCTGGTTCTATTGTTCTTCCATATAGTGGAAAAGAAGTAAATATTGTAACTGCTGGTGATGCTAATCTCAAAATCAAACTTGATGGAAAAATTATTGATTCTGCAATTTCTGGAAAGGATGTGGGAATTAATGGACAAATACACGTACATGAACCACGACTATACAATATTGTACAAACTGAAACATCTGAAGACCATACTCTGGAAATATTGGTAGAAACTCCAGGATTTGAGATTTTTACATTTACTTTTGGATAATTTTTGAATTTGTTTTTGTATCTAAATCCTTAAGTTGAAATAATATGTGAACAAATTATTGACCTTATCTGAATCAGGATTTACAGAAATAAAATTTTTAGCAGAAAAAGTTTATGTTCATTATTGGCCACTTGATTCTCCAAAATGGAGTGATCTAATAACAAATCAAATTGATAAAGACCTGAATAAAAATAAAGAAAAAAAACATATACTGATCAAAAATAATGTTATACTAATTGATAATTACACATTTAGTAATCTCAAAAAGATTGGTATGACTATCCCACTATTTAAAAAAGAATTTACTCTGGTATTTGAAGGCAGTTTTAAGGAATTCTTTGCTCATGTACATATTACAACCAAAGACAATAACTATCTTGAAATTTTCAACAAGCTCATACATTGGAGAACAAGATATTTTTCAGATAGTGTACTATGAACTCTATTTGTTTTTTATATTAGTTGAATTACAACTTATTTTTTAGCAATAATTCTCATGCTTCTAAATTCCAAGTTCTATCAAAATTGAATTCTCTGTAAACTCTGTTTTTATCTTGGCACCTAAATCAAAAAACACTGTCTCATAATACGTTTTAAAAAATAGAGACCACTGCTCACCCATTTCATGATGCATCACCAATTTTGTATTGTTGTTTTCATTATACTCTTTAATTGAAAATCCTGATGATTTTGCCCGCTCTTTTAAAATTGAAATCCATTCATCAACACCATATTTTCCTCTCATCGATAATGCAATTTCTTTTGCACCGCTTTCAGCTGAATTTTTAGCTATTTTGATTATTGTTTCATTATCTACATGTTTTATCAATTCCATTGATGCCGATTTTAGCATGACAATCCAGCCTATCTCTGAGGCATTTACATCCCAATTTACATGAGAATCAAAAATTTGGTTGACATATGTATTGAGGCTTAATTTCTGATCTTTGGAAATTTTTTTTAAATTATCCAAAGTATTTGTATTTATTCGAAAACTAGCATGTTCAGTGGGACTTCTTTTTTTCTGAATCATTTATGGTTTATCTTAATGAATGCCATTTTAATTTAATCAAAAATAATGTGCACTCTCGTTTCCTTTTGATACAAATATAGGCACTGTTCGCAGGTTTGTGCTACAGTGTGTTACACTGTATACTCAGAAATTATATCGACATATGACTAGTGATTCACATGTACAAAGTAATCTGCAAAGATCTTGGCTTTGACTGTGATTTTACTATGAAAAACAACGATAGGGAAAGACTAGCAACTAATTTTGGAGCCCATTTACAAGTTGACCACAAGCAATCTTATCCAAAAAAAGAAATTTTCGATTTTATTGACAATCAGAATAGTAAACAAAATTCAGAATCAATAAAAAATAAAAACCTATCATGCGTTGATAACTGTGAGTCATTTAGATTGGAAAAATGGCAAATAGGTCGTAGAAATTTCCCATAATTAAAAGGAGAAATTAAAAATTGTTTTGTAATAATTATCTAGACACAAGTGTGTTTGAAGTGTTTTGATCTATGTCAAATCTGAATTAACCTAAGAGAAATGATATGATAGAAAATTTGTTTCTAGTATATGCTATTTTTGCATTTTTTTCTTTAGGTGCAACACTTGGATTATTCACTAGAAGACAAAAATATCACTCATATCTCACTTATATCCCGTCTACATTTGCATCGCTTTTAACAATCATTTTGTCACTTGCTGTTTTTTCTTCTGAAAAGACCCATGTTACATTTTTCAATGTACAGCATCTATTTGATTTTGAAATTTTTATTGACGGTGTTTCGGCATTTTTCCTTCTAATAATTGGACTGATCTCATTTGCAGTTTCAATTTACTCGCTTTCTTATTCCAAAAAATTTGATGACAAGAAAAATAATTCTGCACTTGGAATGCTGTTTAATGTTTTTATTGTTTCTATGATTCTAGTAGTGATTAGTAACAACGCATTCTTTTTCCTAATATTTTGGGAATTGATGTCACTTACATCATTCTTTTTGGTCATTTATGAGCATGAAAATAAAAACAATATCAAATCTGGTCTGACTTATCTTGTAATGACTCATTTAGGAACTGGATTTATTTTTGCATCTTTTATCCTCATGTATACTCAAACTGCAAGTTTCAGTTTTGATTCTTTTAGAGACGTCGCAATAATTCCACAATACGTAAAAGATATTGCATTTGTTTTGGCTTTTGTAGGATTTGGAACAAAGGCAGGAATGGTACCTTTGCACACTTGGCTGCCAAAAGCACATCCATCAGCACCAAGTAACGTGTCTGCCTTGATGTCTGCAGTAATGCTCAAGATAGCAATTTACGGCATTGTCAGGTATCTTTTTGATTTTAACGCAATTGGCGATTCTGCTGATTATGTATGGCTAGGTATGGGAATTATCATAATTGGCTCAATTTCAGCATTGGTGGGTATTCTTTACGCACTGGTTGAAAATGACATTAAACGAGCACTGGCTTTTTCTAGCATTGAAAATGTTGGAATAATCTTTATCGGATTGGGACTATCAGTTGTGTTTGCAGCATTTCATCTGACATCATTGTCTGTTTTAGCTTTTATTGCCAGCATGTTTCATACTCTGAATCATTCTATTTTCAAAGGACTGTTGTTTATGACTGCAGGTTCTGTTCACTACAGTACACATACAAAAAATATCGAAGATTTAGGAGGTTTGATCAAAAAAATGCCTTGGACTGCAATGATGTTTCTTATTGGTTCTGTTGCCATAATTGGATTGCCTCCACTCAATGGTTTCATAAGTGAATGGTTGACATTACAATCACTACTTGCAGTATTTCAAATACCGTCAAATATTTTACAGGTGTCTCTCGCATTTGCAATACTGGCATTTGCACTAACTATTGGTATTGCAGGTGCAACATTTGTAAGACTATTTGGAATAACTTTCTTGTCAAAAAGCAGAAGTGCAAACGCAGCAAATGCAATCGAAGTTCCAAAATTTATGCTAATAGGAAAAGCAGTTCTTGCATCATCATGTATCGTATTGGGAATTTTACCTTTTATTGGAATGAATCTGATTGTATCTGCTTTTAATTTACCGTATATGCCATCCAGTCCGTTTGAAACAATCTCGATAACAAATTCAGATCATAGTAATTTTGCAAGTCTCATGATGCCTGGAGTGTTGGTCATTCTAACATCTGTGTTTGTCGGAGTTTTTGTATTTGTTAGAATCATTGGTGGTAAAACAAAGACGATAAAATATGGTACATGGGATTGTGGATTTGGAAACTTATCTGAAAAAACTCAATACACTGCAACGTCATTGGCAGAACCGATACGCAGAATTTTTGGTGTTTTCTATAAACCTCATAATGATATTGATGCTGAATTTTATACAAAAGAAAATCTGTATCTTAAATCAATCAATGTAATTTCTACAACCAGAAATATTTTTGATGAAAAATTGTATGGAAAAACAATCTCTGGCAGTTTGTTTGTATTAAATAAAATACGAAAAATACAGTCAGGAAAAGTTAATGCGTATATTTTGTACATCATGGTTACTCTAGTTGCACTTCTCTTATTCGTAGGATTTGGTATGCATGAGTGATTTTTCAATTTTTGAGTATGGTCTAGGCATACTTCAGGCTCTTTTGCTCATAGCTCTGTCCCCCCTGATTGTTGGAATAATGAGAAAAACCAAGGCTAAATCACAAAAACGAATAGGTGCTGGAATTTGCCAGCCATACTATGATGTTATAAAATTGCTAAGAAAAGACGAGATTGTATCTGATCAAAGTTCTTGGATATTTCAACTTACACCATGGATAAATTTTGTTACAACTGCATCTTCCGCATTTTTTATTCCCGTATTTCTTGTCTATTCTCCTTTTGGTGTTGTGGGAGATGTTTTGCTTGTTGTTGGTTTGTTTGCACTTGGGAGATTCTTTATGATGCTTGCAGGACTAGATGTAGCAAGCTCCTTTGGTGGACTGGGAAGTAGCAGAGAAATGATGATGTCTGTACTTGTAGAGCCTGCATTATTTATGACAATTTTTGTAATTGCACTATTTTATGGTGGAACAAACATCAGCACAATTGTCTCGTCTGCAAATGACACATCTATCTTAATTGTACCTGGAATTCTATTTGCACTAATTGCATTTTTTATTATCATGATGGCAGAAACTGGCAAACTTCCATTTGATAATCCATCAACCCATCTAGAGCTGACAATGATTCATGAATCCATGGTACTGGAATATTCTGGAAAAAATTTAGCACTGATGGAATGGTCTCATGCAATAAAACAAATGATCTTGTTTACATTATTTGTAGATATATTTTTTCCATGGAATTTTGTAGAACAAATTTCTCTAGTTGGAATTAGTATCGGTATACTTGTTTTTGTTGCCAAAGTATCTGTATTGGCAACTTTCACTGCATTTATTGAGACATTGGTAGCAAAGTGGAGATTATTCAGAGTTTCAGATCTAATCGCAATGGCAATATCTAGTTCTATGATAGGAGTGATTTTCTTTTTCTTGTAGATATGCCTGATTTTATCTTGCCAACACAAATTGATCTGTTACATGTATCTGCAGTAATCTTGCTGATTGCGACTTTTGGAATTGTTGTAAGAAGAGGATTCTCAGATTGGTTGCATGCGTATAGGTATCAGACAATAATTCTTTCAGGAGTTGTAGCCCTGATTGCATTTGTAACTGGTATCTGGGAGCTCTATATTGTGTCTGCCCTTACCTTTGGAATCAAGGCAATAATTATTCCTAAAGTTTTGTTTTATGTAACAAAAAAACTGGATTCTCCAATTAAACTAGAAACAAACCCCTATGTTAGCCTCAGAGTTTCCGTAATATTTTCTGCATTATTAGTTACAATGTCTTATTTCATGGCTTTGCAATTGCCCATATCGTCAGATAAGACAATCAGCGTATTTCTGCCAGTATCTTTCTCATTGTTTTTCATTGGTCTGTTTATTATAATCAGTAGAAGAAAAGCACTCAACCAAATAGTGGGATTGCTAACTATTGAAAATGGTTTATTCTTGTTTGCAGTAGTAGTTACACATGGATTCTCGTTAATTATCGAGATAGGGTTGATGGCAGATATTCTAGTCGGCGTGATAATATCTAGCATTTTGTTATTTAGAATGAGTCATACATTTGACAGTATAGACATTAAAAATTTAGAAAGTTTGAGGGATGACTAATGTCAGATACTGTATTTTCATCTGTTGAATCTATTTTGGTGGTTTCGCTTCTCTTAACTCCAGTGATCAGTGGACTGTTAGTTACATTATTAAAAAGAAAACGAATCATTGAAGCCACCACCGTAATTTCTTCATTTCTTATATTGGTTCAAGGATTGTTTTTATTATCTAGCATTTTAGAAAAAAAATCCATCTCAATTTTTGACGGCATATTTTATCTTGACTCACTAAGTGCGATTATGTTAATTACAATATCTTTGGTAGGGTTTCTCTCATCTCTTTATTCTGTAAATTACATGGGCAGACAATATGATAAATTAATTGTGGATAGACAAAAACTTGTCAGATATTATCAGGGATTTAACATGTTCTTGTTTACAATGCTGCTCGTACCAATTTCTAACAATCTTGGTATAATGTGGATTGCAATTGAAGCTACAACACTAGTTTCTGTTTTGCTGATTATGCTTTATACAAAACAAGGCTCAATTGAAGCATCATGGAAATATTTGCTAATAGCTACTGTAGGTTTATCACTTGCTCTATTTGGAATAATTTTATTTTATTATGCAAATTCAGTTTATGATAATTCCTCCAATTCTATTCATGGGATGGACTGGACAAATATGGTTGAAAATGCCCCAAAGTTTGATCCTAGCCTTGTCAAGTTTGCCTTTATCTTCATACTTGTAGGATTTGGAACAAAGGCAGGCCTTGCACCAATGCATACGTGGCTTCCTGACGCTCATAGTGAGGCTCCATCCCCAATCAGTGCTCTTTTGTCAGGCGTTTTGCTGAACTGTGCGTTTTATGGGCTTTTACGATTTCATATAATTTCCAGTCATTCCATAGGTTCTGAATTCTCAAATACACTGTTGATTATTCTTGGAATAATATCGCTTGGCATTGCTGCAGCATCGATATATTTCCAGAAAGATGTGAAACGCATGTTAGCTTTTTCAAGTGTTGAACATATGGGAATAATCTCTGTATCTATGGGCTTTGGAGTTTTTCTAGGAATTTATGGCGCATTACTTCACGTGATTAATCATGCTGTTGTAAAATCACTGCTGTTTTTTTCAAGCGGATCAATTTCTCAAAAATACCAAACAAAATCTATCGCAGATACAAGTGGAATAATTAAGACAATGCCGATAACCGGCTTTATGTTTTTGATAGGTGGTTTGGCAATAATTGGAATGCCTCCATTTAATATTTTTATGAGTGAATTTTTAATGCTAAGTTCTGGATTTAGTTCTGAAAACTTTCTTGCTAGTGGACTAGTAATTTTGTTTCTGGTGATAATCTTTGCAAGTTTTGGAAAGCATTTACTACACATGGTATTTGGAAATCCAAAATCTGAAATGGAAAAAGGTGATCTTGGAAAACTTTCAATTTTACCTATGGTCATTTTAGTTTCAGTAATTTTCATAATGGGAGTTTATGTCCCAGAACCTTTGCAAACATTGATTGAAGATGCATCAAAAATTATACTGGTAGGTGGAGCCAACTCTTGATCAATCCACACATACATTATACTCTGGAGGTAAAAATTTGAATCATAAAGAAATTACTAAAAAATATTATTCCGAATTGGAAAAATTTGATTCAGATATAAAAATACTTGAAAAAAATAATGAATTGCATCTCACTCTCAATGATCCAAACCAATTGCATGGACTTTGTGAGTTTTTGAAAAAGAATTTTGATCTTAGGCTGTTGACAATAATCTGCTGTGATGAGCAAAAATTGAATGCTGGGTTCAAAATTAGGCACGTTTTTGGCTCTGATATTGATGATTTTTTCTTATTTGTAATCTCATCTGTTAATTCAAGTCATCTCTATTTTCCTAGCCTCTATGATGTGTTTTCATCTTCAATTTTGTATGAACGAGAAATTAATGACATGTTTGGATTAATTGCTAAAGAAAATCAAAACACCAAGCCATTGATCTTACATGATTTTCCAAATGATGTTTTTCCATTACAAAAAGATTTTCAATTAAATGATATTGTAAAGAGAAATTCAAAACAGTTTGAATTTACTCCGATCACTGGAGAAGGAGTATGTGAAATTCCTGTGGGCCCAATACATGCAGGAATAATTGAGCCAGGTCATTTTAGATTCAGTGTTGTAGGGGAAACTATAATCAACTTGGAAACTCGATTGGGCTATGCTCACAAGGGAATAGAAAAACTTGCAGAAAGCATGCCAATAAATGACGTGGTATTTTTGTCAGAAAGAATTTCAGGGGATGAATCTGTGGCAAACTCTGTTGCATTCTGTCAGGCAGTAGAAAAAATTGCCCAATTGACAATACCTAAAAAAGCAGAACAAATTAGATTGCTGTTTGCCGAGCTAGAGCGAATCTATAATCATTTTGGAACACTCAGTGGTATTCTTGCTGATATAGGATTTCAGTATGGTGCATCTAGACTGAATATTTTAAAGGAGCAAATGATGCAATTAAATGAAAAACTGTCTGGTAGTAGAATATTATTTGGAGTTAACCAAATTGGTGGTGTAAAAACTGACATTACTGATAAAACACTAATCGGTATTCACTCTGTTTTAGATGATGCTTTTCAGAACTTTGAAAAAATATTGGATCATTTAAAATCAAATTCATCTGTGATGGACAGACTACGAAATACTGGTATAATTAAAAAACAAACGGCAAAAGATTTGGGATTGGTGGGAATCTCTTCTAGATGTATTGGTATTGAAACAGATGCCAGACATACTCATCCTTATGGCTATTATCCATCAGTTAACTTGAAACAAAAAACACCCAGAGAAACAATGGAGCACCAAGTGGAATTGCAGAAACGAGTCGGCGATGTCTTATCTAGAGTTATGAGCCGTGTTGATGACCTGAGGCAATCAAAAGACATCATAGGCTCTATTATTACTCTGGAAAATGATGGATTGTCTGTATCTCTAAATGAAAAACTAACTCCATATTCATCAGGTTTAGGTTATGCAGAGTCTCATAGGGGAGAGACATTACATTGGGTTATGATTGGGGAGCACAATTCTATTTTTAGATATAAGATCAGAACTGCTTCTTTTTCCAACTGGCCTATTATTGAGCATGCAGTATTGAATAACATTGTTGCTGACTTTCCAGTAATTAACAAAAGTTTTGATTTTTCTTATTCGGGGAATGACCTATGAAAAAAAATAACGATAAAGCAGATGATTTTATTGACATATCATTTAGCTCAGATACAATAAAGAATCCCCTAAAAATGGATGATAGTATCGCAGCAAATTATAGAGGATATATCACATTAGATCCTACCAAAGATTTTATCTTAAATGACAAAATTGGAAAAATATTAGAAAATTCATGTCCTACACATGCTATTACATATCAAAACAATGATGACTCAAAAATTAATCTTGATAATGGAAAGTGCATTTTATGTGGAAACTGTCAAGTAAAATCTCCTGAACTAATTAAAATTACAAACAAATTTGATTTGGCAAAAAAAAGAAGAGATGATCTTATTGAAACATTTTCCATGTCTGCTCCATTTGAAAAAACCTATGATGAATTAGGAAATGAATTAAAAAATAAAATTGATAAAATTTTTGGAAGATCATTGACTATAAGAGAAATTGATGCAGGTTCTTGTAACGGATGCGAGATTGAGATTAACGCATTGAATAATCCTATCTATGACATTGAGCGATATGGAATTACTTTTGTGGCATCACCACGTCATGCTGATGTATTGTTGGTAACAGGCCCTGCATCAAAAAACATGGAAAGAGCACTAAAGATAGCATATGACTCTACTCCAAATCCTAAACTCGTCATTGCCGTAGGTGCATGTGCCTGTAGTGGTGGCATATTTGGTAATACTTATGCAACCACAGGAGGTATAGACAACATTGTCCCTGTGAATATATACATTCCAGGGTGTCCTCCTAGACCGCAAGCTTTGCTTTATGGAATACTCATGGCAATAAACAAAATTGTGATTTAACTTGTTTCCTACTTTTAAGATTAACAAAATTAACGCTAAATCAATTCATGTATTTTACATGAGACTAAATCTGAAAAATTGTTTTAATACATAACGAGTCATTAACACATTGATGATTGTAAAATGTGCAGAATGCCAATGTGTGCCTCAATACTGCACAAAAGTGAATGATATTTCATTATGTAATGTATGTACAAAAAACATTTGTTGTTGTATTGAAATTCATGCTATTTTTGCAACTAAATCTCATACAAAATTAGAGGTAATTTCAACCAAACAAGATGATTGCTGTTCTACAGATGTATGTAACATTGATACCCTAAATAATAAAAAATTACCTTCCACCAGATTTCAATTCTTTCAAAATGTCAAAAAACTTTATGCTGCAGCACTTGGAATAGAAATTCTTTGCATTACAGCAGCTGAGATTGGTGAAAACACGGGTCTTTACATTTTTGGATTAAATCCAATTGGAATATCGATTGCATTTGCAATGGGTTATTCATTTGCAGGATTTACTACATTTGTGGCAATACTCGGCAGATACAACAATAATGAAAAGATAGATAGTTGCTGCTCCGTTTTGGAGCACAATGCACAAAAAGGGTTTCTTATCAATCTCATATCTACCTTCAAAGACTTTGCAATAGGATTGAAGAGAATTCCAAAACTATACAGATTACAAAACCGAAATCAGATTCTAAAATCAAGTGCATATATCTTGGTGACTGCAGAGAGTGCATGCATATTGACTGCCGAAGTAGTTGATTTGATATTGTACAAGCATTCGTTTTTGCTTGGTGTGTCATTGGCATTAGTTGCAGGAGCATTTGCAGTTGCTGCACCGCAAGCATACAAAATGATAAATCATCAAATACGCAGATAATTAGCCTCTGTTCTACAATGTACATTCTATACTGGACTGATTGCGGTATCTTTTCTACTAACAAGATAAATTCCAAAAATCACAACCACTACAGCCTACACATTTGTGGTTTTTTGCTATAGTACACGATACTATTACACAAATTTCATGATTCTAAAATTCTGATTACTTTACCAGGAATGTCTTTTAATCGACTTACTGCTAATGTGTTTTCATATCCCAGATGTTTTAGATTATTTGCAATTATCGTTGCTCTAACCGTATTTGACCCCAAGCCTAGCGCCACCATCTTGATTCCAAGACCTTTCAATGACTTTGTCATTATTCTAACTGCATCTGGATCTGATGGTTCTCCATCTGTTAATGTCAAAAAGATATCTGGTCTTTTTGATTGTAATGTGGGAAGCATTTTGTCGTATACTTCTGCTAAAGGTGTAGATCCATTTGCAACAATTTGTGCTAATCTTTTAGCAGAAATATTATTCCATTTCATATTGTCTGGTTTTACTAACCAGCATATCACAGATCTATTATGAGTATTAAACGCATATACTGCAAATTTTACCTTTAGATATGCTAATACTTCACAAAGTGCAAGTGTAGCTTTTTTGTATTCTAATGCATCCGATGCAATACTTGACGAATGATCTAATAAGATAACGATTTTTGTTTTAATTGATTTTTTAATATCTGTAAGAAATGGCGCATTTCCTTCAATGTAGTTTTCTTCATCAAATTCATCCCCACTATTGAGATGTTGCTCTTTCCATCCTGATTTTAATTCTCTAAATTTTGTCTTCAGATTATTTATCAAATTCATATCGTATATCGCTGTTTCATCAACATTAGACACAGTTGGAATTTGAATTCCTATTGATTCAGAAGTCAATCCCTTATTGTCATTTTTTTTCTTTTCATCTAGAATTACTTTGTACTCATCATAGATGTTATTTCCACTTAATACTGCTTGAGGATCAATTTTTCCAAAATCCCCCTCTTTATTTTTTGATACTATTGTTAGAAATTTTATTAATTCTTCTTCTGAAACTGTCATACCTGCTTTCATAAATGGTAACGATACAGGAATTGTAATCAATGAATCTATATCTAAAATTTTAATTATTTCATTAACCTTTTTTTCTAACCATTCTGTATCATGTTTTTTTCCTATGGATTCATCTACAATTTTCTTGGCAAATTCTCCTGCGTTTTTTATTCTTTCAAAATGACTAGGTTGTATCTCTCCTTTGATTGTTCCAAACATAAAATATTGATAAAATGCCTCTACAATTCGTGCTTTTCCATAAACTGTGTGTAATTGTGGTCTAGATACAAGCATGTATGCATAATTAAAGATAATTTCTTCATCCATGCCCTTCCAAAGTTTTCTACCTAGTTGTTCAACTCTTCGTGTTTCCATTGTATTCAAAATAAACCCAAATGCGTGGTCATTGCTTAGAATTTTTTTACAAAATTTTATTCTCATCGCTTCATACCATAAAGAAGTTCTAAATTGTCTGTATCTCTGAAAATCATTTCCTATTCTTTTTTCAATTGGAGTTAGAATGACTTTATTTTCTTGTAATCTTGTTTTTGTCTCAATTTTATCTGAGAATTCAACTGTTACGTTTTCTCTTTCTGACCATCTTCTAACTAAAAATGTAGCAATTTCAACTAATGATTCATTTAACAATTGTAATGATTGCATCTAATTACCAAACATCGATGTAATGATGTCGCTTACTTTTTGATATTCTATATTGCCCCATTGTGTATACACATTACCAAAAACAATCTTCGCTGATTCTTTAGAAGTCATTCCACTATCTAGTAGCTTTCCAAATGCTATTGTTTCCCTTAAACTAGGAGAATAAAATAGCTCTTCAACAGCAGCAGCTTGTCTTAATATATTTGCAAGTCTGATTGCTTGAATAATTTCAGAATCATGATTTCCAGAAATATGTCTTTTAACAATTTCTAATTCAATTTCTTCTGATGGATACTCTAGACGAATTCTAACTGGAAATCTACTAAGTAATTGTGGTGGTAGTTCTTTTGTCCCACTATGTGTAAGTGGATTGATTGTTGCAATTACAAACCATCCTTCTTTTGCTTTTACCATTTCACCAGTAGATTCTTTTAAAATAATCTGTCTTCTGTCATCTAGTGCTTCATCTAATCGAAGTAATACATCGGCTTCGGCAGAATTTATTTCATCAAGATATAGTAAACTACCTTCTTTCATCGATTTTATCAAAAGACCTTCCTCAAAACTCACTGTTCCATCGGTAAGGGTTTTTGTTCCAATGAGATGACTTTCTCGTGTTCTGAGGCTAAAATTTATTGATTCTAATTTCATATTTTTGTTCTTGGCAAAATCTCTGACAAGTGATGTCTTTCCTGTACCTTTTGGACCAATTATTAATACAAATAGATCTGTTTCGTATGCCTTGTTTAAGATCTGTCCAGAATCATTCCAATCTAAATATGATGTTTCTTTTAGCATGTGATATTTTTTTAATACAAGTTTACAAATAAAGCTTAGTTTTGATACTGGGCTAATTTGGCATTAGACTCATCAAGAATTTGATGCAATTTTTTACTCCAATCATTAAACCCATCTGGAGAATCAGGATAATCGTAATAATGTTTTGTCAAAAGTCTGTTTTGTTGAGTAGTAAACCGTAATCCATCAGCAAGTTTTTTGTTAAGTGCACCTCTAATCAGCATTCCTAATTTTGTGACATTTGAAAAATCTGGATGCTCTCCTTTTGAAATTGCCTCTACATCCATATTTCCTAAAAAGTGTTTCATCCCATAACTAATTTGCTCATTTGTAAGAGTTTGAATCAATCTTCTAAAAATCTCAAGTCCTGCTGTCTTGTACCCATATTCATTTATGAATTCTTTATTATATTTCCACAATCCTTTTTCTGTAACATCTCCTGATTGAATTGCCTCTACTACACATTTTCCAACAATAGTTCCTGCAACTAGAGCAGGACCAATACCTCCTGCATCAAGTGGTTTTGGCATCCATGCTGAATCTCCAACTATAACAAATCCATTTGCAACCATACAATCATTTTGTCTTCTTACTGAAACTTGAAAATTTCCTGTTGCATTATTTCTATCTTGAGGATCTTCTGAAATTTTGGGATTTTTTATTGCGCGATTTCTTTCGACATACTCATTAATCAGAGTAGATACACTATCATTTTTACCTAATCTTTTATTTCGTTTTTCAAGGAGTGTTTTTTCAACACCTAAACCAATGTTTACTTTATTTTTTCCTTTTGGAAATACCCATCCATATCCTCCTGGAGCAATATCCTGGTCAAGATGAATTATGCAATAATCCGGATCAAATTCAGTTAGATCTTCTTTGCCTTGTTCAAAATACATGATGTGTCTTCCAGTTGACTCTACATCTCTACGATCTATTTTTCTTTCCATCTTTGTTGTATTTGAAATCTGATTTCGAAGCATAGATGTCATTCCAGTTGCATCGATTATCACTTTGGCTGTTTTTTTGTAAGGCGTTTTTGTTTTGTTATCTATTCCTTGAACTCCTACTACTTGATTTCCATCATACAATAATCCTGTAAGGTTAATTTCAAAATCAAAATCTACTCCCATCGCTAACGTTCTTTCATTTTGACGATTTGGTAGAACTTGTCTGTTAAGCATATATCCTGCACCATCAAACGGAATCGATGTTTCTCTATCTGGAGAAAATGCCATTACTCCTTTTACTTTATATTCGATTTCTGGTTCACTCCAATTTACTTTGATCCTATTTGACATGTAATCTACAGCTTCTTTACTAACTGCATCTCCACAAATCCAGCCAGCAACACTTTTCATTCCTGGTAAGTTTGAAGGATTTCTATCAATCACTAGAACTTTTAATCCTTGATTAGAATAATGTGAAACAGATTGAGCAGCAATCGTTCCTGCTAATCCTCCTCCAGCTATTATGACATCATAATCTGACACAAAAGAACGCGTCGTTTATCCGTATTTAAAATAATACGATGAACCACATGTAAGGAAATATTTGTAATAAATTCAAAATGGGGTCGGTTCGTCGCGGCGTCTTCAAAGCTTTCGCTCAGACTGGAGCGGCTATTATCTCCTCATTCCCAAACTAATTTGACTCTTATTCCTATTTAATCTAGTTGGCAATTTGGAATAATTTACTAAATGTTTTGACTGTGTCTTTCTTATTGTAAATCGGAATGTGAATTTTTATCTTTATTGCATCTTTTTCCTTAAATGATAAATTACCTTTAACGAATTCTTGTTTGTCTAATCTAATGTGAAATCTAGAATCAACCGTTCTTTCTTCTATCTGTTCAACTAACTCATTTCTTTGTTCATTTGATAATAATTTTATCAATTTCTCGATAAAGTCTTGAGCCTGTTTTTTTTCAATCTTGGCATTTAATATTATTATTATATTCTCAAAATGACCTGTAGTCTGATTAACTGCAAATTCATTTTTTAATTCAAACATATTTTCAAAAATTTTCAAAAACTTTGAAATATCTTCTGTCGCATGTATGATTACATCAATTGTAACTTCTACTTTGTTAACCATTGTCTGTAAAAATACAATTATGTTTAGGCTTCAAGTAATGCTATTTCTTTTTCTGCGGTTCTGATGAGTTTAACTTTCTCGAGTCCCACATGTCTTACTCTGATAACTTTCTTAAATGCAGCCATTATGTCTGAATTAATCTTACTGTAACATGCAGCTTGAACAAATTGATCAATTGTCATTTCAGGTATCGTATTATTGATAACATCTCTTGCAATCAATCGTAATGCGTGCTTTCTTGATGTGTTAAGCTGTCTATGTGTAAGAGCAAGTATTTTGATTCTAAAGAGATAGCCGTCTTTAGTTTTAATATCAATGATGAAATTTATTTTAGATGAACCACGTCTTACTAAACTACGTAAAAATTCTTTAGAATATTCATATCTTTTAAAAATTGTAGTGGCTTTTTCCCCTTCCACTTTGTTAATCTGAAAGTAAATTTTGTATTGATGCTGTGATGGATCTCCTTTTAGTATATCATATAGGGTTACTTCTAGAACTCTACCTATAGCATTTTCATCATCAGTAATTGGAACATATGCAATTGGAACATTGTTAAACGAATCTGGAGCGCTTACTGTTACCCATTTCTTTTCTCGCCATTTGTCCTTTACTCGTCCTTTTCTACGTGCCAATTATTATCGACCTTTGAATCCAAAATATAAGGGTATGTGACTAGATTGTATTTTTCCCCATGTATTTTTGTAAAACTTTTGGAATAGCAATATGTCCATCTTTAGTTTGAAAATTTTCCATTATTGAAACTAAAACACGTGATGTAGCAATCAATGTACTGTTTAATGTGTGCAAATATCTTGTTTCTTCATTTGTTTTTTCTCTAAATCTAATCTTTAATCTTCTTGCTTGATAATCTAAACAGTTTGAACATGAAACAATTTCTCTATATGCATTTTGTCCTGCCATCCATGCCTCTATATCATATGTTTTTGCAGAAACTTTTCCCATGTCTCCTGATGACAATAGTACCACTTTATATGGAATTTCTAAATTCTGGTAAAATTCTTCAGCAACTGATAACATTCTTTCATGTTCTTTCCAAGACTCCTCCGGCCGTGCAAAAACAAACTGTTCAATTTTATCAAATTGGTGTACTCTAAAAATTCCTTTTTGGTCTCTACCATGTGCGCCAGCTTCTTTTCTAAAACATGGGCTTACTCCAGCATATCTTAAAGGAAGATCTTTTCCTTCTATTATTTCATCAGAATGCATAGCAGCTATTGCATGTTCTGATGTTCCTATCATATACAGATCTTCATTTTCAATTTTGTATATCACTTCTTCAAAGTCGTCAGCTATAACTGCCCCTTCCATTGATTGGTGATTGATCATATATGGTGGTTGAATTAAAGAATATTTTTTTTCTACAAGAAAATCTAATGCATAATGAATAAGTGATTGATTTAGCCTCACAAGATCATTTTTTAAATAATAAAATCTAGCACCTGCTACTTTGGCAGCTCTCTCAAGATCAACCAAATCTAAATTTTCTGAAATATCTATGTGATCATTTATCTTAAAATCAAATTCTGGAATTTTGCCCCATTTTTTAATTTCTATATTGGCAGTTTCATCTTTTCCAATTGGGACTGATTCATGAATCAAATTTGGAATAGTTAGTGCTAAATTTGAATACTTTTTTTCAATTTCTACTTGCAATGATTCCAATTTTGTAAGTTCAGTAGAAATATTTTTCATCTCAGCTAAAATTGATGATGCATCTTCGCCTGCTTTCTTTTTTTGAGCAATTTCTAATGCTACTTGATTTTTCTTTTTTCGTAACTCATCTGTTTTTAATATGAATTCTCTTCTTTTTTGATCTACGTCTATTAATTCATCAAAATCAAACTTTACATTTCTTACTTTGAGCATATCTCTAATAATCTGAGGATTGTCTTTGATTATTTTTGGATCTAACATTACTCAATCACCTTTAATGCAACCTGAACATGCTCTAACACTTCATCAATCATACCAATCAATTTTTTCATGTTCTCCTTACTCTCAAAATTAAAAACAAGTTTGTTATCAATATTTTCAACATAAAGACTCAATCCTTCTGGAAAATTTACATTATCTGGCTCTAATGCATTTTTTACCGTATTTGCCTTTTCTTTTGAAAGATTACTGAGTACTACCTGCACTTGACATGTTAACGACATTTACTTCTAAATAATCTAGAAATCCATCTAATTTGTCTTTAGTTATTTTTGCACCCGCTGCTGCATTATGACCTCCCCCAACTCCATCAAATTTCTCCGCACCTGTTCTCATTAACTCACTTAAATTAATCTCTGATTTACATCCAAATGATTTTCTTGATGAAAATTTGATAGTATTTTCTTCGCCACCTGTTCTTAAAATTATGATTTTTCCAGCATTCTTTGGAGAACCTGCAATTAGCGATGAAATAGTACCTGTCATCATTTCTGGAACAATTCCCTCACCATTTACCATCACACATGTTTTACTTTCTGAAATTCTCCATCTCTCATTTGTCAAAATATTCATGTATTCTCTGATCATTTTTCTATAATCTGTTAGTATTGTTTCCCCTTCTCTTAAGATCTTATTTCTATCTCCCATACAAACTGCAATTCCAACTCCTGATCTACTAATTCTGCCACAAGAATTGAGCATTGTTGAAAACTCTCTTCCGTCACGCAAAAAACTTCGTTTGTCTTCTCTTGGAAATGTATAGGTATACCCAATTAATTCAGACATTATTTCAGTTGCATTCTTTCCAGAAGTAAACTTCGTGATGGATTCAATGACTCGTCTTTTCTCTTCATCATTTAGCTCTGCTGGTACTCTCCACCTACCTTCATCCTTTAATTGAATCCCAGAAGAATTCAAAAGTGAAAGACATGCGTCTCTATTCCACGTTAAACCTTCAATAAATGGCTGTGACGTAAATGCAAGTGCATCTGGAAGAGGTCTAGTTTCTCTTCCGACTAGTAGTAAATCAAGATCAATGTCTACTAATCCTTCCTCCTTTGCAGTATTGGCAATTTCATAATTTTTTCCAATAAACGATTTTCTTTCACCTTGGTCTTGCCTATCCCCCAAAGCTGACACAACAGCTATTGCAGACAAATCTGAATTTTTATCATCTAATGCCATTGCTGCAAGATATGCCATTCCTCCTGCACAAATTTCAGTACCTCCATCAATTCCATACTTCCATGCATTGATGACTTTTTGATTTTCTTTTTCTTCTTCTGAAATCTGATGATGATCTAATACAATCCAATTTTCTCCTAATGCTTCATCTAAATTTTTTGCAAAACCACCTGCAAGATCTGTAATTATATGGAAATCCCTTGAATCTTTTTTTAGTGACTCGATCACCTTTTTACTAAATTCTTTGGATGTTCTAACTGTGCATTTTGCACCTGCTCTGATAAGCGCTTTGGTAATGATACTTCCTGATGTTAATCCATCACAATCAATATGAGTTGTAACTGAAATTGATTTTCTTGATTTTATACAATCTGAAATAGTATCTTTGAAAAATGAAAGAGACTCATCAAGAGTTTTTGTCATTACTCTAATTGAGCAACTACTGATTTATATTTCCAATTTTGAGGAATGCGATCTATTCTTTTGTAGTACACTGATAATCTATGCACTTTGGCTTCAATTAGCTCAAGAGATCTGACATTTCTGTTATCTCCTTTGTTTGTCTTTAGGTGTTTTTGAAGACCAACTGCTTTTTTTACAATATTGTCTAGATCTTCTGGCATTTCTGCTTGAAGATCATTTTCTTGTAATATTTTACCGATACTTTTCTTTGTAATTGGTTTAATGAGTGGAATTGAATGCTGATCTCTAAGTTTTAGTCCTATTTGGCTTGGAGTTAACCCGTCTTTTGAATATTTTATAACTAATTCTTCTATTTCTTTTGGACTGATAGTAATCCATGATGGTGCTCTAAGTGTAGCAGGTCTAATGCTATGTGATTTTCCATGTCTATGAGTATGTAATCGTCCCATATTATGACCGATTTTGAAACAAAATTAAACGTTACTTATTCCGGATCTCGTACATTATATCTGAACTTTGAGGTTTAGAATAAAAGTTAAATATGTACAATATCCTCACACCAAACAGGTAAACTGTATGAATACAAAAACACTTCTAGCAGCATCCTTAATCGCTGTATTTGTAATTGGTAGCTATGCACCAGCTTTGGTTGCATATGCACAATACATGGGTAACGTTGGTTCCAAAGGAGAAACTGGATCATACACACTTGAAGAAGCACTAGAGATTCAAAAAAGAAGAGTCGATGCAGCAAAAGCAAATCCAGCATCTGGATCAGGTACACCTTATCTTGATGCAGGTGGTGTAGTCGGTGCAGCAGTTATTTCAGCTGCAGTATTCGGCGGTATCGCAGGTGCATTTTTCATTAGAGGAAGATCCGGCAAATACGCAGCAATGGGACGAGGATAAACAAACCTCATTTTTCTCTTATTTTATTTTATAATCTTTAGTGAATACTGATCTCGTACTTTTTGATAATAAAAGAAATGTATATATCGCACAAATAGAGCCAAAATATACAATGACTCCTATCGTAGGAACTTTCCTAAGTATCCTGTCTTCACTAACAGGTCAGTTAGGACCAAACTATGATCCATTATTCTATGATGTAATGATTTACATCTTCGGAACCATAATGTTCTCGATATTCCTCCTTGGAATTATCTCATTCTGGTTACGTGTACATGGTTGGGCTTACAAAGACAATCGTGAGAGATGGGTCGATGAATTGGACAGACACTTTGAAAGAGAAGGTATCGGTCTAATTCCAGATAACGGTAAATACTGGTAAAATCACTTCCTTTCTTCTTTTCATTATTTTTAAAATTTACAAGTAACTTTATTTTTTACAATTTTTCAAAAATTCAGTCCACAATATTCGATTGTTTCTTAATTGATTATTGAGGAGGCAAAAAGTCCTTATCTTTTGTCTCATCGTATGCCTTTGAGATAAATACTGCCTTGTAATGATACCCGTCTTTTAATGGTGCATTTATGAAGTTCTCTGATTCTACACCGTTGACATATATCCTTGATTTTGTCTGGTCCATATCTCTTAGAGGGAAATCCCATATCCATAAAAAGTGCCCTATTTGAAATGGATATTCTTCTTTCCATTCTGCATAGATAGTTCCGTCATCTGTTAATGTGTAAAGTGAACGTTGACATTTTCCGTCATTGTTAAATCCTACTTTTGCAGGAATGACTGCTTTTTCATTATCTACAATTAATTCTAGAGTCGCTTTAATTTTGTATGGTGTATTTTTATCATTAATACAAACTTTTAGTGGATTATCCATATTGGCTAATTGTTGAACAAATGTACTGGCTGCAGCTACTGATATTCCTATAACAGCAGTAATTAGTAAAAATCTTAAAGTCTTCTTTCTTTTGTATGGATCTCCCATACCAGGCCAATGCATAGTTATGATTTTTTGCAGATCACTTAAAGTCCTTTCTGTTAGGTATCCATAATCTCAATCATGTCAAATTGGTCTTGATGGTCTGCAAGAAAATACGTGATCTCATCAGAATCAATTTCAAGCCATTCTGATTCTCCATGATACGGCAAGTAATCCTCAACAAAAAGATCTCCAGGACCAGTCATTCTTACAATCATCTTTTCTTTTTTTGGAATAATTCCAAAAGGTAATTTGAGGACTTTTCCTCTTTTTTGATTTTGTATGTTGACTTTATAATTATCAGTACGAAATTCAACATCTCCAAAAAAATAACTTTGAAAAATATCCATTTTAATTATTTTGAAACTTAACATACCACTCTCTAATTTTTCTTACAGATAAAACTTGGTTGATATTTCAATAATTTCTTACGATAACCGTAATTGAATATTTAGAAAATGAAAAGGAAAAGTTGGGAAGTTTAGATTACTTGCCAGGGTCGTGTTGCAAACGTGATTACATAGCCAACACCAATGATTATTGATTGATATGCGATGTTGGTATATGGAATTGGTTTGATAATTGGTTCTCCTTCAACGACTACTGTTTGACCTGGACCGAGTCCTGGACCCACATGTGCAATGTTGAGTTGGGTGTGTACGTGGTATACACCTGCTTCAAGTGCTTTTGCAGATAATGAATATTTAACAACGGAGTTACCTGGAATGTCAAAGACGTTTCCTGGTGGATCTCTTGCTAACATTTCCCATCTGTTACCTGCATTAGTGGATTCTGAGAAAATGGAAATCCATCCCCTTAGGTCTCTTTCTACAAGACTAACTAACGTACCTGATACAGTTAACGTTTCGCCAGTTTGTAGGGATTGTCTATTGAAGGTTTCATCTTCGATTCTGATGAAACGACTCTGAAGTTGTGCTTGGACACCGTGTGCATCTGCAGTTGGTAATATGGAATCAACCCAGTTGAAACCAAGTGTACCTAATGCAAGTACAGCAGTGAGTCCTAATACGAAAATCTTTTTTTCGACCATAGTCCTAATATCCTGAATGAGAATACACATTGTTATATATTTTACCTTAACAGCGAGGATCGATCTATCCTCAATATGATAATCATTAATGATTAACATTGAAATTACTAAAAATATGATGTAATTATTTCAAATAACTCTCTTTTAAATATGAATAATTCTGATAATTTTCCATATATTTTGTTAAAATCTTTGCAATATTTTCTTTTTTCAAAACTCTTGCTTTATATGCAGAATTAACATGAGTGTAAACATGGCACAGATGCCCGCATTAATCCCAAAAGAAGTTGAGATTCAGAGACTTAAAAAAATCTGGCTCATCGTCATTGCTATGGGATCCACTGCAGCATCAGTCGAAGTAGACAACTTCGTTGATGGTTCTTTACATCAGACATCTATCAGAGATAGTGCATTTACACCAGCACACTGGTGGCTATATTCCCACTTCATAACATTACCACTTGGATGGGCAGCAGCAGCAATCTATGATAGAAAAGTACCAGTACTCAGAGGTCCAAATAACTCAATTAACACTGGATTGAAGATGACCATTCTTGGTTACCTTGCAACCATGTTTACAATTGGAGTCAATGAGATGTGGCACTTCTGGTTTGTAGAGGAAATCTTTGCAGTACCAAATCACTGGATGTTTAACATGGGTGTCGTAGTAGCATTCATGGGAGCACTTGCATACGTAGTCAGAGTATATGCTCGACTCGTAGAACTAGGTGCAGAAACTCCAGGTGAGAATCCGTACGTTGCAGAGATGTACAAGATGGCTTTAGAAGGCAAATTGTACAGCAGAGCAATTCCATAGACAAAAAGTGCAAAAAGCACACCTTTTTCTCTTTTATTATTTTACTATCGCGAAGATCGTACTTTGTCAATAATTTAAGAAAGACTTAAAAGTATTCTGAATAGTATAATTCCAGAATGACTCTTCCGAAAGGATTTGGTTCAAGTGGCGCAGGTGGCGCATCTAGCTCCGATGTAGAAAGAATGATTGGTAGACGTGTCGAAAACATGACCGGTATGATCACTATTTCATACATTGCAGCTTGGGCAGCAACTTTTGGTGGTACTGCAGCAGGATATTTCTATTATCCTTGGGCATATCCAACAAACAGTGGTCATTATGCGTTCATTGTTCTGACAATTATTGAAGCGATAGGTTACCTCTTCTGTGTTAAAGTAATGGAAGAAGGCTCTAAGAAAAACAGCAATGGTGTCATTGCCGGTGTTATCGGAGCAACAGCAGTAGGTACTGTAATCTTATCACTATATGTCGGATTTTAGAAGGAAACTCCTTCAGACATCCTCTTTTTACTTTATTTTAATAAAAAACAACGATCTACATCAAACCCTAAAATTTTATATACGGACCGTTTTATCTAGTTGATAATGGTCTGGCTAAGACGATGTACTCACTACTTATTCATAGTAGTAGTTGCAGTTAACTCAACACTGTTAACAATTAATGCAGGAGACTACATTTTCTATACTGACTGGGCTTGGACATCGTTTACGGTATTTTCAATATCGCAAACATTGATGCTTGCAGTAGGTGCAACATATTACCTGACATTTACAGGTGTTCCAGGAACAGCGACGTACTACGGCCTAATTATGACAGTATACACATGGGTAGCAAAAGGTGCATGGTTTGCATTAGGTTATCCATATGACTTCATTGTAACACCAATTTGGTTACCATCAGCAATGTTGCTTGATTTAGCCTATTGGGCCACAAAGAAGAACAAGCACTCCTTGATACTGTTTGGCGGTGTACTGGTAGGAATGTCTTTACCATTATTCAACATGGTAAACCTGATAACAGTCGCAGACCCACTAGAAACGGCATTCAAATATCCAAGACCAACATTGCCACCATACATGACACCAATAGAACCTCAAGTAGGTAAATTCTATAACAGTCCAGTAGCACTGGGTGCAGGTGCGGGTGCAGTTTTGTCGGTAACGTTTACGGCATTAGGTTGTAAACTGAATACTTGGACATACAGATGGATGGCCGCTTGGTCAAAGTGGGACTAAAACTCCAATCTTTTCCTTTTCATTTTATTATTTATTGCTAGAGTGTTCTTTAGATTTTCTTAAAATTTGATTAAAAAATATTGCACATGTTGTGATCTTTTATTGTCTCTTTTAACAATATGCGATATTGTAATTATCAAATGTGAAGCAACAATACGATCAGATTTTAGTTACTCCAAAACCATTTGTAAAATGGGCTGGAGGAAAAAGACAACTAATCCCAATACTTAATCAAAATCTCCCTGAATCTTTTGGTACTTATTATGAACCATTTCTGGGCGGTGGTGCTTTACTATTCAATATTCTTACTGGTAAAAATGGTCAAAAGTGTAGTATTTCTGATTTGAATTCTGATCTTGTATTGGCTTATACTACAATTCGAGATAAAATCGATGCTCTAATATCATCTTTAAAAAACCACGAAAAAAATTATCAAAAAGATTCCCAATCATACTATTATTCAGTTCGTGAAAATAATCCTAAAAGCGAAGTTGAAAAAACATCTAGACTGATCTTTTTGAATAGAACTTGCTTTAATGGACTTTATCGTGTAAACAGTAAAGGAAAATTTAACGTACCTTTAGGAAAATACTCTAATCCAAATATCGTAAATGAAGAAAATCTTTATGCTGTTAATCGAATTTTACAATCAAATAGAATTTCCATTAAATGTAGAGATTTTGAGGCAGTACTAAGGGATGCAAAAAAAGGAGATTTAGTGTATTTTGATCCTCCATATCAGCCAGTAAGTACCACTGCAAATTTCACTAGTTATACTACAAAAAATTTCACATATGATGATCTTACCCGTTTAGCAGAACTCTGTATAAAATTAGATTCTAAAGGATGTCATGTACTGTTATCAAATTCTAACTCAAAAGAAGTGGCAGACATATTTTCACAAAAACCATGGAAAATTCTCAAAATAAATGCCAATAGATCAATTAACTCTAATTCTAAAAAAAGAACTGGACATTTTGAACTATTAATCAAAAATTATTAAAGCTCCGAACGGGATCTGAACCCGCGACCTTTACCTTACCAAGGTAACGCTCTACCAGGCTGAGCTATCGAAGCATAAATTTTAGCAATTGAAAATCCTTATAATTCTTGATTATGGCTCAAAAATCTCTAAACTGTTAAATTTCACACAAAATTCTATCTTTTTGGAGGAGTAATCAAGCCTGGCCAAAGTAAGCACAAAGTGCTTTTGGACATGCAGGACTTAAGATCATAAAAATGGGTGATCCTGTCTCTCAGGAGTTCGTGGGTTCAAATCCCACCTCCTCCACTGCTCTTTATTTTTGAAGTTTTATTCCTCTAGAATTCAAAACTTCGTACACATCAGGCAGTGAAAATACAAATCCAATATGTACACAATCTTTTTCTTCACATAGCTGACAGAACAATTCTCCTTTTTGTACTGCAACTTCTGCAATTCTATTTTTAATATTATCTTTTAAAACCACACGATCTTCATCTACTGAAATCTTTTCAATTTTTGGAGCATATCTTGCAAAGGTCTTGTCCTTTTGCATCATCTCTTCTAACATGTAAGTAACATAACCTGAAAAACTATTGACACCTTTCATTGCAAGGCTGTCTTTATTTTTATGATAAACATCTTGGAATTTATCATAGACAGTTTCTGAAACAGTTATTGATTTGAATCCAGCTTTCGGCAATTTACTTTCCCTTACCGTACAATAAAGTACCGAAGTATATAAGATTTTATTTTTTAGGAGCTGGTACGTTGACGGGACATAATTATTCCTGTTTTCAGTCGGGACATGAGTTAAGATTCTAAGGCTTTTTTCCAACCTATAATCTCATTATCAAAATTCTTCAACTGTTCTTCAAACTGTTTTTGTGTCATAGGTTCAGGTTGTATAAACAACCATGTTACTGTAGAACCACTCTCGTTTGGAGTAACCCTACATGATACAGTCCATTCTACACTCCCACCAATAAAATCGTGATCTAAAATTCCAAATTTCTCATTTGATCTTAATCTCATCTTTGCTTCGCCAAAAGGTGAATTACACATCCACCAATCATCTTTGTCTTTTTGAATATTTTTTAATGCACCTCCCAATTCCCAATTTTTCAGATTTGTAAAAAATTTGAAAGTATATTTGATATCTTTTGTTGTCACCATTGTTTTTACAATTACGGATCTTGGTTCTTTACCCATAATTCAGATTAGAATTACTATAAAATAAACAATAAAATCGAATTACTATTGACTTTCGCTAGAATTTTGAATCAATGCTTTCCACTCGTCTTTTACCTTAATCTAGAAATTAGTCTTTATACAATACCTTGATTCTGAAACAATATGGGTAAAAGTTACCAATCTACAGAGATAAGACAAAAATTGATTGATGCTCTTGAAGATTCCAAGACAGGAATGTCTGGAATTGAAATCTCTGAAAAACTTGGTGTAAATAGAACCACTATGACAAAATATCTTAAGGTATTTGCCGCAGAGGGATTTCTTAGACAAAAAAATATTGGTAATATCACACTATGGTCTTTAGAACCTGGACAAGAGGTATATTATTTTCCAGATGATTACTTTAAAGTTGCACCACAATATCTTGAAAGTTTAGTAAAAGGAAATGAATCTCAAGTTTATTCTCTATTGAAAAACTGTCTTAATTCAGGGGCATCAGTACGAAAACTTGTCACTGAAGTTATAATTCCATCATTAGACTCTGTTCAAAAACTATATGATGATGGTAAAATTGGAAAGTCTGAAGAAAAATTCTTAGAACATGTGATATCTAAATCACTTCAAATTCTGAATCAAATATCAGTAGAATCTAATCCACAAAAGAACATTATTGTGATCTCAGCTGATGCTCAACGTAACTTGCTATCTGAAGCAGCTTCTACATCTTTACATTCTGATGGATGGAACGTTTTTCATCTTGGAGATATGTCCTCTGCAATCAATGTTTTATTTGATCTTGATTTACAAAAATTAATAGGCAAAATCTGGAAACAAAAATCTGGCGTACTAATAATCCTAGTTTTTTCAAATACTGAAGAAGGATTACAATTTTTTGCAGAGTCTGTAAACTCTATAAAGGAAAAATTGGGAAAACGAGTACGATTAGTATTATGTGGAAAAGTTGAAAAAAAGACAAAAATTAACTCAGATTTAACATCAGAAAAATTTGACGATGTTCTTCAATGGTCTGAAACTGTCTATGAAAGTTTAAAGTAGATAAAATGGGCCCGATGTGATTCGAACACATGACCTTTCGATGTCTGAATGGTTTATCAGTCGAACGCTCCAGCCAAGCTGAGCTACGAGCCCACATCCAACCCTCTTGACATGACTCATTTAAGTTTAATTTTCTTTCCACTTGATTGAGCAGCCAATTGATGGATCAAAATCTTTTTCAATTTTTTCTCCAGCCAGCAATTTTTTTATGTTGTTAATCATAGTTTTTTCTGAAGCAATATCATCTGGTTTCATAGCATTGTCTATTCTTCCATGAAATACTAGCTGTTTCTTATTGTTAAATAAGAAAGGATCTGGGGTACATATTGCACCATATTTTTTTGCAATTTCTTGAGTAGGATCAACTAAATAATCAAACTTGAATTTCTTTTCTTTTACCATCTTTTTCATATTTTCAAAACTATCTTCTGGATAATCTTCAGCGTCATTACTGTTAATTCCCACTATTGCAATTTTATCTCCAAATTTTTCAAATAATTCATTGAGAGCTTCTATCTTTGCCTTGACGTATGGGCAGTGATTACACATGAAAATAACTAGTATCCCTTGATAATTGCTATAATCATTTAGTGCATGTTTTTTATCATCAACGCCTAAAAGTTGAAACTCTGGTGCAGCATCACCTGTTTTCAATTTAATCTGTGATTCTAAAAGTACCATGCTGTAATCTTTTCTTATACAAATAAAATTCTTGCCAAGAAGACAACAATTAAAATCCACAGATTATTCCTTCTTGTTGTGGGCTGGTAGTATAGCCTGGTAGTATACCCGCCTTGCACGCGGGGGGTCATGGGTTCAAATCCCGTCCAGTCCACTTTTATTATATTCAGATCTATTCTGAATTTCAGATTTCTGGATGGATTTAAATAGGATGAGTTTTGGTTTTAATCTATGACAAGCGCAGCTGACGGATGGCCAGTATGGATACCACTTATTGTTGGATTGGCACCAGGTTTAGTATACTGGTTCGCAATTACAGCAATGAAGAAAAGACGATAAAATTTACATCTCTTTTTTAACTTTTTATTATTAATTATCTAGTGAAAACTAGGTTAAACGTTGTTACCTTTCTTGTTGACTATATCATATGCTGTATAAAATTAATCTCTAATTAATAAAATTTGTATGGAAAAAATAATTCTTAGCATTTTTCTTATCCTGATTCTATTTCCAATCACTTCTGGATTTTCTGCAGAGTATACAAATAACAAACCAACTCTATCGGTAGTTCTTACTAGTGATTCTCCCTTTGTTTACAAAGATAATGAAGGATATACAGTGATTGTAGGCGAAGTTGAAAATACAAATAAACTCTCATCCGTTTCAAGTGTAAACATTCGTGTAAATTTCTATGATGCTATTAATCCTCAACCTCTAGATGTTGTAGAAAGTGGAACCCTATTGCAAGTCATTCCACCTCTTGGAAAATCACCCTATATGATAAAATCAAATTCTCCAAATCTTGACATTACTCAAGTATCTGTTACTGTTGATGGATTCAATCCATCTCCCTCAAAATCAAATGATCTGTCTGTAGAATTAAGTGATATTACTTTAGGTAATACTCTTGATTTTTCAGGAGTATTGAAAAATGGGGCTGCCCCAATAAGTAATGCTACTGTATATCTTGCTTTTTATGATAATTTTATTCCTCCAAGAATAATAGGTATATCCACAATATCTATCGGTGATGCTAAATCTGATGAAATTATTCCTTTTAGTTTCAATGAAAAAATTCCAACAAGAGCTGTAGGCTTTACTTTGTTTTCTGAATCCAATGTCTTTTATTCCGATCCCATTGATGTAAAAATTCCCGGTTTAACTACCAAATTAGTTACTATATCCAATGTGTCTGTACTTGATTCTCAAGGAAAAACAATTTCAGAAATTCATACAGGTTCAACAGTAAAAATTCAGAGTGAAACTTGGATTCAATTTTCAGCAGATCAAAAATCTAATGAAACACCATATAGTTACTATGTTCAAATTAAACAATCAGGTAAAACACCCTTTGTAGAATTTTTAGGAAAATACGATGGAACTCATATTGGGGCTGACAAAGAATTTCCTTCTGTAGATTGGACTCCTGAGAATAGTGGTTTATTTTTTATTGAAACATTTGTTTGGGATAGGAACAATATCCCAATTGCTGATCAAGGACCTATTGTATTAGTACATGTAGATTAGTAGATTTATTTTCATATCTTTCTATTTGATAGTATGTCAGAATTCGACCTTGTTGCAATGGGGGGTACATTTGATATTATTCATAAAGGCCATTTAGCACTACTTTCAAAAGCATTTTCAATTTCAACTAAAGTAATAATTGGATTAACTAGTGATGAATTAGCTGAAAAAAGGGGTAAAAAAACTCTGAATCAATATTCACAAAGATTTGAAACCTTGGTTAATGCAATTCAAACACATTTTCCAGATCATTCTTTTCAAATTAGTAAATTAGACAATGATTTTGGTCCTGCAGTTTTAGAAGAAAATGTTCAGGCTTTGATTGTAAGTGATGAAACTAGTAATCAGGGAGAAATTTTAAATCGACTTCGTGCAGAAAAAAACCTATCCCATGTTAAAATTGTGATAGTCCCTATGGTTCTAGCACAGGATGGTAATCGAATCTCTACTAGTAGAATAAAAAATTCCGAAATTGATATGGAAGGTAACTTATCATCAATTGACTAGAAGATTGTCTATGTTTGAGTAATTGTAATAAAACAATATTTTTGGACCGAGCCTTATGGCAATAATTAATGATATGGTAAAAAAATTTGATGCTGATATTTCAAGTTTAAAGGAAGGACTCTATCCAGAACATCTTT
The DNA here is from genome assembly GCA_035455105.1 of Nitrosarchaeum sp. GTDB lineage: Archaea > Thermoproteota > Nitrososphaeria > Nitrososphaerales > Nitrosopumilaceae > Nitrosarchaeum. Next base: position 19,723 of record DATIFS010000040.1, on the reverse strand, counting down.
CATATTGGTATAATAAAATTATTAAAGAAACAATTGAAATGGCTCCGCCATGGTTACAAGATAAGATCAAAGTTAAACAAGATCCGATTCTTACTATGAAATTTAATCTTGATATTTCAAAAAGAGCTGTTCGTTATTTTATGATTGTAGTTGATAATAATTTAGATGAGATGCCATATTCTACAAAACTATATTTTCTTAAAGTTCAGGAAATAATGGGAACTGAAATGGATAAACCATTAGTTTAATCCATGATTTTTGTTTTAGGCACAAATTAAAGCTCTAACTATCTATAACCAATAATGTTGAATTTGTATAAGAAAAATGGATTTTTACAAAGCAAAATATTCTGATAAAAAATTTGACAGACATTCAAAATCTAGACATTCCTCAAATAGTAATTATGGAACTTCTGAGCCTTTACGATCTTATAGAAATTCTAGTGATGAAAGAAAACCAACCATGCATAAAGTAATTTGTGCAGATTGCGGAGATAAATGTCAAATACCATTTGAACCAAAATTCAACAGACCTGTTTATTGCAGTGAATGCTTTCAAAAAAATAAACCAGAAGAATCTAGAGATAGATATTCCAGAGATGAAAGAGATTCTAGTAAAGATGCTTTTAGAACAAGCAGAACTAAAAGTACAAAATTTCTTAAAAAGACTGAGAGTTTCTATTCTAACGGTTCTGAAAAATTTTATTCTTCCCTAAAAGAAAAATTATTTGAAATTCTAGGGGGTAAAATATGTTCTAACTGTGGATTTACCGATGAACGAGCTCTAGGCTTCAATCATGTAAATGACGAAGATGCATTTGATAGTATAAGACGAGGTGGATTTGCATCTTCATGGGGCAGATATATCTCTGAACCTGAGTTAGCTAGAAAAGAGTTGAGAGTTCTTTGTTTAAACTGTAATGAGACTAAACATTCCGCTACAAAAACTGACCCTAAAAAATCAAAAACACTAATTAAAAAAAGTAGATACTTTCCTAGATAACTTATTAAAATCACTCTTGAGAATTGGTTAACACTTTAATTATAATAATTTGAAATCAAAATCATGAATGATGATTTTAAAGCACTAGGACTATGTCTTATCGCTATGGTTGGAATCGTTACAATTTACACCGTCTTTTTACGTTAATCTTATCCTTTTGTAATTTCTATATCTTCTCCAAAAACTGTAGTCGATATTATTTTATGCTCTTTGTCTATCACTGATTGAATAAAATCTGCAAATATTTCCACATGTGTTTCGTTCTTTAGGAGAACACTGTGAGCTGATTTGTCTTTTAATGCAACAACTAATTCATTATCAACTATGTTTAAGATTGCAGTTATGTAAGTCTCATTTGAGTCTTTAATAAAAAGTAAACTTGATAATTTCTGAGCCTCATATTTTCCATCACAACTAATTCTAATTTTCATTTGTTCTCAAAAAGAAATTGTTCTATCTGATCTTTTGCTTTTTCTCTTTTTATCTGATGTTCTATGAGAAATTCATTTATTTTTTCAATTAAAATTGATTTTAATTCTCCTGTAAGCATCTTTCCTGATTTATAGTCGTCATAAATCGATTTCAATTTGTTATCATTTGGTTCAAAAAATATTCTTAGATATTGATAAGATACATCGATATCTGGATTTCCACCAAGTTTTCTATGCTGTTCAATATCTGACTGACCACCAGAAAATGCATGTTTGTTAATTTTTTTCTTAACTATATTTGGAGAATCAGTTGTGTAAATAGTTCCATTATCATCCGAAGCTGACATTTTTCCTCCAGGTCCTGACAATCCTGGAATCATAATGTTGTGAATTAGAGCTGGTTTTGTCTTTCCAATTTTTGGAGCAATGTCTCTTGTTAATCTAAAATGAGGATCTTGATCAACCCCTAAAGGAATCAAAACTGGTTTATCTTCAATAAAACATGGTGCAGATTGCAATGACGTGTAAAATATCATGCCTATATTGGTCTCATTTGTAAATCCAAACACTGCTTTTGTATTTGAAAAATTAATTTTTTTTGCAACTTGTGCTGCAATTGGATATAATGTTTGAATATTTTTTGTATTGATAATTATTTTTGTGTTGTTTGGTTTAAAACCTAATGCAATAAAATCAAGTGCATTTTCATATGCAAATTTACTTGTATCCTCTAAAGTAAGATTTTGTTTTGAATAAAATTTTTCATCATCTGTAAGTTGAAAATACATATTTACTCCAAACTTTTCTTGTAGCCACTTTGCAAATACCCATGGAACCAAATGTCCAATATGCGTATGACCTGATGGACCGCGACCCGTATAAAGGAAAAACTTGTTTCCTTTTTGATAGTCGTCTAAAATTCGATTTAAATCTCTATGCGAAAAAAAGATACCTCTTCTTAGCATAAAATGGTCCTCCCCCGTGATTCTCTTTATCCTCTCTAAGATGCCTTCTGAGATTTTTTCAGTACCGAACTTTTTAATTAACTTGTCATAGTCAATGTCCCCTTCTACATGCCAAGGGGTTACAATAAAGTCATCAGCTGACATTCAATTTGACTTAGGTTAAGGTTTAAAAAGTCTTTTTCGAACTTTCTGCTGTTGTCACAAGTTTTCCATGAAATTGAAAAAAAAATCATTTCTTCACTTAAAGAAAATCCAAAACAAACCATGGAAAAACTAGAAGAATTAACTGGTCTTTCATCTGATCAAATAAGGCGTGGAGTTGAATGGCTCAAACTAAAGGACCTAGCAAATGTATCTGAATCCGTTACTGTAATGATTTCACTTGGAAAGAATGGTCTTGAGGCATTTGAAAAAGGTCTTCCAGAAAGACGATTGCTTGATTTGCTAAAGGATGGACCAAAAAAACTTCAAGATCTTCAAAAAGAACTTGGTTCTATCTTTGGTCCTGCAATGGGTCTTGCCAGAAAGAACAATTGGATTGAATCTAACAATGATCAACTTTTTTTGAAAAATTCTTTAGTAGATTTACCTGGCGAAATTACATTAAAAAAAATTGGAAAAAATAAATTATCAAAAATAGAACTTGATGAATTTGACTTGTCTAGTCTTTTGAAAAGACCTGACTTTGTCGTACAAGATGAGATAAAATCAAAGGAAATTTCACTAACAGATAGTGCAAAGTCAATTGAAATCTCTGATTCTGCTGGAGCAATTGATGTAACTTCTAAAGTTCCTCATGTCTATGTTGCTAGAACTCATCCACTAAAAGACACAATAGATGAGATTCGTGAAATTTTTGTCACATTGGGATTCTCTGAAATTATTGGTAATATGTCGCAACCAAGCTTTTGGAACTTTGATGCGCTCTTTACTCCACAGGATCATCCTGCAAGGGAATTACAGGATACTTTTTATCTTGATGGAATATCTGCAAAAAAAATTGGAACATCAGAGCAGATAAAAAAAGTCTCTGCATCACACAAGCAAGGATGGCGATATCTATGGGATATCAACGAGGCAAGAAAGATGGTATTGCGAACCCATACCACATGTGTTACAATCAAGCATTTAGCTGAAACGAAGCCTGATGAGGCTAGAGTGTTTTCTGTTGGCCGTGTATTTAGAAATGAAAAAGTAAGCTACAAGCATCTTGTAGAATTTAATCAGATAGAAGGAGTAGTAGTTGGAAAAAATGCAACACTACGAGATTTAATGGGAATTCAAAAAGAATTTTACAAGAGAATTGGAATTACAAAAATAAAATTCTGGCCCACATTTTTCCCATACACAGAACCATCATTGCAGACAATGGTGTATAATGACAGACTAGGAAAATGGGTTGAATTATTTGGTATGGGAATTTTTAGACCAGAAGTAACAAAGCCTCTTGGAATTACGAAACCCGTCTTGGCATGGGGTGGAGGAATTGAGCGAATTGCAATGCTAAAGTATGATCTAGATGATGTTAGAGAATTTTACAACAATAATTTGAACTGGTTAAGGAGTGTTACTAAATGCCAGTAGTTGAACTATCATACTCTGTCTTGCAAAAACTGATTGGTAAGTCTTCCAAAAAACAAATTTCAGAATCTCTACCGTTTCTTGGACTAGATGTTGAATCTGAAGAAGGTGATCTTGTTAGAGTAGAGTATAGTCCAAACCGACCAGATTATTCTACTGACTTTGGAATTGCACTTGGCATGCAAGGACTACTTGGAGTAAAAACTGGTAGTATTAAGTTAAACATCAAAAAATCAAATTATGCCATCAAGGTCGAACCTGCAGTATCAAAGATCAGACCATTTGTTACAGGTATTGTTGCAAAAAATGGTAGAGTAGATGATAAAATAATAAAACAACTGATGGCAATGCAAGAAGACCTTCACTTTGGAATAGGAAGAAAGAGAAAGAAATCTTCAATTGGAATTCATGACCTTGACAAAATATCATTTCCACTAACCTATACCGTTGCAAACCTCAATCATTCTTTCATTCCACTTGCATCTCAAAAAACAATGACTATAACTGAGATTATTCAAAACACTGATGTCGGAAAAAACTATGGTATAATATTAAGAAACTCTTCAAACGTTCCAATAATTTTTGATTCAGAGAAAAACACAGTATCATTTCCTCCAATAATTAATGCTGCAGTAACAACTGTTACACCTAAGACAAAGAATCTCTTTGTAGAAGTAACTGGAATCAACAAGCAAGACGCAGAAGACATGTTAGCAATAGTTGCCACCATTCTTCAAAGTGCAGGATTTTCCTTGTATGGTGTAAAAATTACCGGTGCAAACAATTCCTCACCAAAACTTGAACCAAGACAGTTAATTATTTCACCTAGTTTGATAAATGATTCATTGGGTCTTGAATTGACTACCTCAAAAATCATAGCATCCTTGAAAAAATCTAGACTGGATGCAGTAGCTAAAGGAAAGAACATCATCTGTACAATTCCTGCATACAGATTTGATATCTTTGGTCCTATGGACTTGGTTGAAGAGGTCGCACTAGGATATGGAATACAAAATTTGGAACCAATAGTATCTCCATCTCAGACAATAGGTCAAACAAATCCAGTATCTGTAAAACTAAAGTCCATGTCACTTACTATGATTGGTCTTGGATATTTAGAAGCATTAAATTCTAGTCTTACTAGCAAACGAATTTTGTATGAAATGACAAACAGAGAACCAATAAAAATAATCTCTGTACTTGATTCAAAGAGTCAAGAACATACAATACTACGTAATTCTATCTTACCTGGTCTTGTAGAAAATTTATCAAGAAATATTCATGCATCATACCCACAAAAATTATTTGAAACAGGAACTGTGTTTTTGCAAGGGGAACCAATTAATGAAAAAATTTCTCTTGCAGGAGTTAGTGCACACCAAGATGCAAATTTTACAGAGATAAAATCAATCTTGCAATCAGCACTGAAATCTACATTTAATGTAAACATCGAAACTGCAACTTTGGCAAACCCCATATTTGAGAGTGGTCGCTCTGCATCAGTATTGGCAAATGGCAAACAAATTGGAATTATAGGCGAGATTAATTCAAAAACAATTGAAAACTACAAAATACGTGTTCCCGTAGTAGGATTTGAGATTAATCTTTCAGATTTTCTAGATTAATGGTTTTTAGCATAGATAATTCTATACTTAAACGCCCAAGAGCAGGCACATAGACGGATTAGGATGAGACGATCGTATTGATACCAGTGATTTCTAATTCACCCAGATGTGCTACAATATGGGCAACCCCGGTTAGAAAACCCAAGGAGGTTTAGGCTAAAATTACCAATGATCTTGCGCGAGTCAGAACCGGGGAACATTTACAAATTTTCAAAAACATAATAGTTCCCACATTGGTATGAATCTGAAATGGTGAATTATTGGTTAGCAAAACAAGAACCTGACGGTCCTAGAGGATATAATTTTGAAACTCTAAAAAAAGATAAAAAAACAATTTGGGATGGAGTTCATAATAATTTAGCACTAAAGCACATGCGAGAAATGAAAAATGGAGATCTTGTTTTATTTTATCATACTGGTGGAGAAAGACAGGCAGTTGGTATCATGGAAGTTATTTCAGAACCCTACCCTAATCCAAAAGAGAATAATAAACGATTCATTGTAGTTGATGTTAAATATAAAAAATCATTAAATCGACCGATCACTTTAGATGAAATGAAAAAACAGAAAAAATTTCAAAATTGGGAACTTATTCGTATTTCTAGATTATCTGTAATGCCTGTTCCAAAGCATATTTGGGATACCATTCTTGATATTTCTCAAAACTAAATTCGGCATAATCGGTTTATTGATATAGTCGATTTGTTTAATGAAATCATGGCAACAGCTTATGTTTTAATAAACTGTGAACTAGGTTCCGAAGAGTCTATCATACATCAACTCAAAGGCCTAGACGGTGTGAAGGAAGTTCATGGTACTTTCGGCGCGTATGATATCTTGGCCAAAATTGAATCTGATACTGTTGAAAAACTCAGAGAAACAATTACCTGGAAGATTAGAAAAATTGAAAAAATTCGATCAACCTTAACCCTTATGGGTATCGAAGGCCAATCATAAACACCCTTTTTTCTTATCATGATTTTACATTTTATTTTTGTTGTAAAAGAAGAAGATCTTGAAAAACGTAAACTAGAATTTGAATATGTAAAACAAATGGGTAATTTCTATAAAGTTTGGATAAAAAAAAAATTTGGTAAAGATTTTGAAATTCAATGTGATGAATTAATTACAAAGCCAAGAAGTATTCTTCAGAAATTAGACATACCCACACTTCTTAGAGATCATGAACAAAGAGGATCTCACATCTATCATTTCTATCTCTGTCATTTTAAACCCCTTTGGACTGATTGCACATGTGAAGGATATCATGCTGAAAACTTTGGTATGGTTTGGTGGCAAACTCCGAAAGATCCTTCTGATACGTTATTTCTTGCAGAAAAAAATTGTACTACCGTTTCTCATGAATTAACACATGAACTATTACGAGCATCAGGATACAAAAAATTCATTGAAATTGTTCATGATATCTGGACCAAACATCTCTACGATCAACTTCATTTTGAACAATATGGAACAAACTTTGAAAGTACAGAAGAAAAACCAATGTTTCTTACAATAAACACGTCTGGCATTACAACAAAATAAAATTTAGTTATTTGAAAAACATGTACTGTATTTTCTATGTGTTGAAATTAACACTTTGTAACTGAATAAATATTATTTTCAAAATTTGCAGTTTTGAAATCTAGTTTATTTTCTGTATCATTTGTTCTGGATTTGCTCAAATTTTCTAATTCAACTAATGCATCCCCTCTAAATCCTACTGAAGAACCGTAAATTGCATCACTTAACATGGTCCCATGTTCCCCTTTCTTAATATCATCAACCATCTCATAAAATCGAACAGTTTCTTTTTTGTTTACAGGATTTCCTGTTGCTTTGTTATGTGCAACTGCGATATACATCCCATTATTTTTTACAGCCACTGGAATTTTATGATTGGTTCCACTTGCTCCTGGAATTGTCTCATTAACTAAAACCTCGCATTTATGATACATGCTAGAAACATATGCATAGAATCTATATTGTGCATATTTTCCTGCCCCATCATCTTCACATCCAACAAATACTTTGTGTAAAAGCTCTAAAGCATCGTCATTCATACTCTGTAATCTATCATCTATTCTTCCTCTTTCTAGAAGATCTGATTTGCATTCTTTTGCAATTAATACTAAAATGAAATCTGGTAAATTATAATTTTTCAGTGCTGCTACAAATGCTCCTGCTTGTGACATTCCAAATTTTGGAAAACCTTTATTGACCATCTATGCACCCCGACTTAGCACATCTGTTACTACCCAACACTCAATTAGTTAGACGCTTTTAGTTTATAATTGTTAAGAAATTAACATGCCTGCCCCAAAATTTATGATATTTTTGAATTGCAAATATTAAATTCCGGCTAAATTATCAAACTAACATGGAAATAGATACTACTCCAGAGTTAGTACTTCGTGTTTATAAAAAATTAGATGAAAATATTCAAAAGTACCGGCAAATAATTAAAAGACCTTTAACTCTTACCGAAAAAATACTAGCTGGCCATTTTTATCAAATTGATAACAGCAAACTTGATGGAGGTAAAAATTATGTTTTCCTTACTCCTGATCGGGTTGCATTACAAGATGTAACTGGTCAAATGGTGATGTTGCAATTTATGCAGGCAGGACTCAAACAAACATCTTTGCCAACAACAGTTCATTGTGATCATCTGATACGAGCACAAGTAGAAGGTGATGCTGATATGAAAATTGCTCTTGATGAAAATAGTGAAGTTTTTAAATTCTTACAATCAGCAGCAGGCAAATTTGGATGTGGTTTTTGGAAACCAGGTGCTGGAATTATTCATCAAGTTGTTCTTGAAAATTATGCATTTCCAGGTGGATTAATGATAGGCACTGATTCTCATACTCCAAATGCAGGTGGTCTAGGAATGATAGCTATAGGAGTAGGGGGTTTGGATGCAGCAGAAACAATGGCTGGCATGCCTTGGGAATTACTTTATCCTAAAAGAATTGGTGTGAAACTAACTGGGGAACTTAATGGATGGACTGCTCCAAAAGATATCATCCTCAAAGTAGCTGAAGAGTTAACAGTTTCTGGAGGAACAAATTCAATTGTAGAATATTTTGGACCTGGAACAAATACAATCAGCTGTACAGGAAAAGCTACTATTACTAACATGGGTGCAGAAATAGGTGCAACATGTTCTATATTTCCATATGATCAAAGAATGGAAACCTATCTAAAATCTACTAATCGGGAAAAAATAGCTGAACTTGCAAATCAAAATAAAAAATTACTTGTTGCAGATCCTGAAGTAGAATCTGATCCAAAACAATTTTTTGATAAAGTAATTGAAATTAATCTTTCAACATTGGAACCTCATATTGTTGGACCTCACACTCCTGATCTTGCAAGGCCGATATCTAATTTAGCTAACGATGTAAAATCTAATCAATATATTGATTCAATATCTGTTGCACTAATTGGTAGTTGTACAAATTCATCTTATGAAGATATGTCAAGAGCAGCAAGTTTAGCTGAACAAGCAAAATCAAAAGGAATTAAATCAAAAATTCCTTTACTTGTTACACCTGGTTCAGAACAAATTAGAAGTACTATTGAAAGAGATGGCCAAATGAATTCATTAAAAGAAATTGGGGCTACAGTTCTAGCAAATGCATGTGGTCCATGCATAGGTCAATGGGATAGACCAGAATTAAAAAATGATGAAAAAAATACCATTGTGACTACTTTTAACAGAAATTTTCCAGGTCGTAACGATGGTCACAGAAACACACTGAACTTCATTGGTAGTCCTGAAATGATCATTGCACTTGCTTTAGGTGGTAGACTTTCATTTAATCCTCTAAAAGATGAGTTAACAGCAGCAGATGGAACAAAATTCAAACTTGAACCACCAAAACCTGCTCCTGAAGTACCAAAAAATGGATTTATCATACCTAAAGGAATTTTTGTTTTACCCCCTGAAAATTCAAGTAATCTTGAAGTCATAATCGATCCTAACAGTAAACGACTTCAACGTTTAGAACCATTTCTCCCATGGAACGGAAAAGATTTTGAAAATATTCCAATAATGGTTAAAGCTAAAGGAAAATGCACTACAGATCACATATCGCCAGCAGGTGCATGGTTATCACTTCGAGGTCATATTGATAATCTAAGTGATAATATGCTTTTAGGTGCTGTAAATGCGTTTAATGATGAAATTGGTAAAGGGAAAAATATCTTAAACGGTCAGATTGAATCTTTTTCAAAAATCGCTAGACAGTATAAAGAAAAAGGAATGAGATGGGTAATCATAGGTGATAATAATTATGGCGAAGGTAGTAGTAGAGAACATGCTGCAATGACTCCAAGATATTTAGGATGTGCAGCAGTCATTACAAAAAGTCTTGCTAGAATACATGAGACAAATTTGAAAAAACAAGGAATACTTGCATTTACATTTAGTAATCCAGATGATTATAATAAAATTCAAGAAGATGACAAAGTTAGTATTGTTGAATTAAACAATCTAGAGCCACAAAAACCTGTTAAATGTATTATTAAACATAAAGATGGAAAACAAGATGAAATTCTTCTTAATCATTCCTATAATAAATCTCAAATAGAATGGTTCAAAGCTGGTTCTGCACTAAATGTTTTAAGAAATAAATAATATTTTGACGTGGGGCCGACCGGAATCGAACCGGCGACCTACGGGTCACTACAGCTCCAAACTTACATCATCCGTGAGTCAGTTTAGCTTAGTTTACCTTTGGAGCCCTTAGCGGTGATCTATCGTATGCACTGTCGCCCTACCAGGCTAGGCTACGACCCCACAAACAAGAATGAAATAGACTAGGATTTTAAGTTATTTTAACCAAGATTTATTTGCAATTGATCATGATCTACAATGTTAAGAAATTATGGTGAAGCCAATTATTTTAGTATTAGCAGCAATTCCAGCAATCATTGCAATTTTAATTGCTATTCCATTAATTACAAAATCAGATATTCCATATTCTGCGTCTAATCCAAATGATGTAATTGAAATTGAATATGCAAAATACCAATTGAAAAAAATATCTTTTGGTGTCACAGAAAGAATTGGAGCACAAAAAACTGAAATTTTGTTAATAAAAAATAATGGTGAAATGAAATACACTGTTATTGAAGACGGTTATCCAAAACCCGATGTTAAATCACAATTAGATGAGCAAACATTACGTAAAATAAAATCTCTGATAAAAGAAACTGGATTCATATCAATTCCATCTGAATCATTTCCAATACGCGATAATGTAACTGACTTTCAAAAATCAAATATCAAAATTACTCTAAATGGAAAAATTAGCCAAATTAATTGGCCTGAACAAAATGCAACTGATAAATTCATACCCCCGATAATCTCTATGGTGGAATCTCAACTTGATAAAATTGAAGAACAAATTATTGAATAGGTACAAATAGTCTTTTAATAAAACTCTGAATATGCTTCCACTTTCTGGCGAAAGAATTAATGCAAAAGGAATCATTAAAAATAAATCTGATATTGGTGATATTGTTCGTGGAACCTCTACACTGAAACGTGGTTTTGCTCATATGCTAAAAAATGGTGTTGTAATGGATGTGACTACTGTAGAGCAAGCTCAAATTGCAGAAGAAGCAGGTGCTGTGTCTGTTATGGTTTTAGATAAGCTACCTTCTGACGTAAGAAAAGCAGGTGGAGTAGCACGAACTGCAAGTATTAGAATTATTGAAGATATTATGGATTCAGTAACAATTCCAGTCATGGCAAAATGTAGAATTGGTCATGTCTATGAAGCAAAAGTTCTTGAAGAAACTGATGTAGATATGATTGATGAATCAGAAGTTTTAACACCAGCTGATGAAACTCATCACATTTGGAAATGGGATTTTACAACTCCTTTTGTTAATGGTGCCAGATCATTATCTGAAGCATTAAGAAGAATTGAAGAAGGAGCTGCAATGATTAGGACAAAAGGAGAACCAGGTACAGGAAATGTTGCAGAAGCAGTAACTCATATTAAAAAAGTAAATGATGAATTAAGAACGATAAAAGCAATTTATGATTCTGGTGATAACCAAGATCTTGTTAGAATTGCAAGAGAATTCAAAGTATCTTATGACATCGTTGAAGAGACTGCAAAACTTGGAAGATTGCCAGTTGTAAATTTTGCAGCAGGTGGAATTGCAACCCCTGCAGATGCTGCATATTTGATGTCTCTTGGATGTGATGGAATATTTGTAGGATCTGGAATTTTTAACGCAAATGATGCTAAAGAAAGAGCAAGAGCTATTGTATTGGCAACCACGTTTTGGAATGAATCAGAAAAAGTAAAAGATGCACAAAAAATGATTGATGAAAGACAATCAATGTTAGGATTAGATGTTAAGACTTTAGAATTAAGAATGCAAGAGCGTGGAAGTTCAGCATGAGTATTACTATAGGTGTATTAGCAATTCAAGGTGATGTATATGAAAACATTCTATCTACTAAGACTGCCCTAAAAGAATTAGGTGTAGAAGGTACAGTTGTAGGAGTAAAAACTACTGAAGAAATTTCTAAACTTGATGGGCTAATTATTCCTGGAGGTGAAAGTACTACGATAGGTCAACTTTCTCTTGTAAATAGTTCTCTAAAGATGATTAAAGAAAAAACTGAACATGGAATGCCTATTTTTGGAATATGTGCTGGTATGATCATGCTTTCAAAGACAGCTGATGATCGTGTTGTTGGAAAAACAGATCAACCGCTTTTAGATTTACTTGATATTAAACTGGAAAGAAATTCATTTGGACGCCAAAAAGAATCATTTGAAGCAAATATTTCTATGAGTTCTATTAACATTCCAAAATTTAATGGTGTTTTTATTAGAGCTCCATCTGTTTCTGACGTTGGTCCAGGTGTAGATGTTTTAGCAAGATTTAATGAAAAAATAGTTGCTGTTAAGAAAGGCAATATGTTAGGTGTGGCATTTCATCCTGAATTGACAGAAAATGTTTCATTACACAAATATTTTATAAATTTGATTAAAAGTTCAAAAACTAACTAAATACAACAAGTAATTCGTAATGCTTTTTAATTATCACTTTCAAATTTTTTCAATTGAATAACAATTTTATTTCTGCTAGCATTTTAATATCAATTTTGATCAGTGGCGTATTTGGATTATTTATTATTGATAACGCATTTGCTCAAAATCTTTATGTGAGTAAAGATGATTCTGAAGCATATCAGAAACAAAAGGAACTAGAACAGAAAAAAGCTGAACGACAACAACAAGCTGAAGAAAAACAAAAGGAACTAGAACAGAAAAAAGCTGAACTGGAAATTCAAAGAGAAAACTTTGAAGCAAAACAATTGAAAAAATTAAATGAATATAAAGAAAAATTAAACAAGATTAAAGAAGCATCTCAAAGCAGAATTGAAAAAAACATTTCTGATAATTCTGGAAATATTTCCAATAAATCTAAAAAATTAGAAGAAAAATCAACTAAAAAATCTGAAGAAATTCAACAAAAACTTGAAGCAAAATCTAATGAATTGGATTTAAGAACTAGCCATATTCTTGATGAAATCAATAACGGGGATTACATGGGAGAAAAAACCACTGCTGATGATTTTACTGAAACATATGAGTTAGTTTTTGATTCTATCACTACTACTTCGTTAAGCAATAGCTCACAAACATCATCTTTGACTGGAAAAATGATTTTTAATACATTTGATAAAAGTAAATCTGATCTTAAATTAGAGTTAAGTGAATGTCAAATTACTGTTGATGAAATTGTTTTTAATTGTGCCTTTGGAAAAGCTAGAACTATCTCTTCAGAACAATCTAATGTTAAAGACTCTCTTGTAATTATGGCCTTCTTAGAAGACGATACTTTAGAAGAAATTCATACTACTCTGAAAATTTTTCTAAATGCAGATATTCCAATTAATGCAATTGAAAAATCCCAAGTTTCAATTCTTGAACCGCAAAGTATGATTTCTAATCTATGGGTTATTAATGGAACCGCAACTTTGAGTAAAATTGTATCGACTTCTGAAAGTATCTCTTCTGTAAATGATCTTGTTAATTCATCTCAAAATGAAACTTCTGGTGATAAATAACGAACAATAACAATTCTCTTTTTGCTATTGGGTTTTTATTTTCAATGTTTTTGATTTATTCCACTCAGTATTCATTTGGAGATCTAGGTGTAATCACAATAGATTCTCATGATGTTAAATACGATATTAGCAATGGTAATGTCGAATCTATTTTTCTGGATCCTGATTTTTTTGAATTACGTGTTACTATGAATACTCACGCTGATGGAACTATTTCCATTACAATCCCTAGAGAACTTTTGGATGCAAAATTTGAATTAACTGATGATATGTTTTTTGTTTTAGTAGATAGTTTTGAAACTACTTACATTGAATCTGAATCTAATCTAAATTCTAGAACTCTTGTAATTCCATTTTTTAATGGAGATTCTACAATTGAGATTATTGGAACACATGTGTCAAATCCATTTATTTCAAATACTGAAATAAAAATTCCCGATTGGATAAAAAATAATGCCGGTTGGTGGGCAGATGGATTAATCAAAGACTCTGATTTTGTGTCTGGAATACAATATCTAATTACAAATGGAATTATGACAATTCCATCAACTTCATCAGGAAACTCATCAACAGAAGCGATCCCCGATTGGATAAAAAATAATGCCGGTTGGTGGGCAGATGGATTAATCAAAGACTCTGATTTTGTGTCTGGAATACAATATCTAATTACAAATGGAATTATGCATGTATAATTTAGACTCAGATATCGTCTAAATTATGCATAGATTTTAAGTCATTTTTGAACAATTTCAGACTTTCTGGAATTGCTATTTTGATTGAATCCTTCAATGATAAATTTTTTATTTTTTTCTCATTCCATACTTTGGAATTAAATTCTGTTATTTCTTTTGTAATCTTGTTTTGATTCTCAATTGATTCTGATGTTACTTGTTGCTGTTTATGGATGCTCTCTGATGAATACAAAATTTTCCAAAGATATTCTGTGATGAATGGAGTTATCGGTGCTAATAATTTCAAAATGGTTGATAATGTTTTATGTAATGTGTATATTGCACCATCTCTTTCTTCATCTGAAAAACCAATTCCATATGCTCTTGCTTTGACCATTTCAATATAATGCGCTGCAAAAAGATTCCAAGTAAATTCTCTGATTGCAATTGCAGGAATGAAGAAATTATATTCATCATATCCTTTTTTACATTCTCTGATTAAATTATCTAATTCAGACAATATCCATTTATCTGTGGCTGTGGGAATTCCTGATTCAATTACAGGAAAACTAGACAAAAATCTAGAAACATTCCATAATTTGCTTAGAAACTTTTTTGTAGATTCAATCTTTTGTTCATTACATCTAAAATCATATCCATGATTAATTTCACTTGCACTCCAAAATCTAAAAGTGTCTGCCCCAAATTGCTCAATTACAGGTAAAGGATCAATTGCATTTCCTTTACTTTTACTCATTTTCATTCCTTTTTCATCAAGACCGTATCCCATAATCCATGCTTCTGACCATGGTTTTTTTCCAGTAAGTTGTTCACATCTGAGAAGTGTATAGTATAACCATGTTCTTACAATGTCTTTTGCTTGGGGACGAATTGTTGTAGGGTAAACTTTATTGAAAAATTCTTGATCTTTGTTAAATTTACTGATAAAAAGAGGTGAAACACTAGAATCCATCCATGTATCAAATGTTCTTTCTTCACCTACAAATTCACTAGTTCCACACTTTGAACACTTACTAATTGGACATTTTTCCATCCATGGTTTATAGTATTTTCCAGGCTCAGGAACATGGGGTTCAGAACAATTCCTGCAGTACCAAATAGGAATTTCAGTACCATAAAATCTTCTTCTTGATATTGGCCAATCTATGTTAATGGATTCTAGCCAATTCATCAAAATTTGTTTGTGCATCGATGGATAAAATGTAATTTCTTGTCCTAATTTTTTCATTTTTTCAATTGCTTCTTTTTGTTTTAGATAATATTCTTCCATTGGAATTATTTCAATTGGATTTTTACTTCGTTCAGATATTGGTGTTCTATGAATTATGTCCTCTATTTTTTCTACAAACCCATTACTTTGTAAATCTTCTATAATTTTTGTTCGTGCTTGTTTTGGTTTTAATCCAAAATATTCTCCTGCAGCCTTTGTCATTTTTCCATCAAGCCCAATTGCAACAACTTCTTCTAATTCTAATTCTCTAAATAATGCAACATCGTTTTGATCACCATAACTACATACCATCACTGCACCAGAACCAAATTCTTGATGAGCAGAATGATGAGTTTTTAGTTCAACTTCTACATTAGTTATTGGTACAATTACTTTTTTTCCCACATATTTTGTATATCTTGCATCTTCTGGATTTACAATTATAGTTTTACATGCACAAAGAAGTTCTGGTCTTGTACTTGCAATAATTATTTCTTTATCAGTATCCTTAATTTGAAATTTCATATAGACTAATTTAGTTGGTAAATCTTCATAGGTGATTTCTGCATCTGCAATAGTTGTACCTGAAACCCAATCGTAATTATTTGGTCTATTTGCAAGATAGACTTGCCCTTTTTTCCACAATTCGATGAATGTGGATTGTGTTAATGTTCTATACTCTTCAGAATCTGTTCTGTAATAATTGGAAAAATCTCCACTAATTCCTAAACTTTTCATGATCAATATCATTTCATCTTCTAAATCATCTAGTGCAGTTCTACATAGTTTTAGAAATTCCCCTCTCTCAGTTTCCCGCATCCTGATGTTGTGTTTTTTTTCTGTGTAAATTTCCACAGGAAGACCATTTCTGTCAATTCCTATTGGAAAATACACATTTTTTCCATTCATTCTTGCTGTACGCGCAATCATATCTATCTGAGAATAATGTGCTGCAGCACCAATGTGCCATGGTCTTCCTGATGGGTATGGTGGAGGTGTATCTATTGTAAAATTATTTTCCTTTGGTACAAACTCATAAATTTTTTCATTAACCCACTGTTTTAGAATCTCTTTTTCTAATTCTGGATTCCAAGCTTTTTCTGCAATTTTCGGTTCCATTTCTTAATTATCTTGAAAGATTTGCAATAATGTGAGAACCCTTGTTATATCCTTCATAGATGTAAACACCTACGGCTTCTACATTTTGAGGTAATTTTGGAGCAAGTAATTTGATTATCTCACTTGAAAGATTTTCAACAGTAGCTTCTCCTTCTAAAAGATATGCTGTATTTTTTGGGACTTGAATATCAAACATACCTTTTGGTCCCTCAAATTGAATCTGATAATGTGAGCCATCTTCTTTTTTTAAATATTTTCTATTGATAAAAAATTTATGATCAAATTCTGCAACTACTTCTTTTATGATTTTTTTTGCTATTCCAAAATCTACTAACAAATTATCTTTCATTTGTCCTACCAATTCAACCATTACTGAAGATGTATGTCCATGTAGAATAGAGCATTTCTCTACTAATGGTAGAATATGTGCATAATCAAATGAAAACGACGGATCTTCTAAAAATATTGATCCTGTTTGTGGTGTTTTATCATAGAATACCATGTCTTGTAATTCTTTAATCTGTGCAGTATACTTTGGATGACCTATTGCCATTATTTTTTCTTCAGGTAAATCTTCTTTAATTTTATTATATTTTTTTATGTCTTCTTCATTATCAATTACTTCAATCAATCCCTTCTTTGTTTTAAAATCAACAATTACAGAACTTCCATTTTTCAATATTAGTTTATGACCGTATTCATAACCCTCATCAAGAAATGATAGCATTTGTGCTATTGTTAACTCTGTTCTTGTTCTCATTAAATTGCCTTTTTTGTCAATATATCTAAAATCTGAATCTAAAATTGCTGGACTTGAAGCCATGTGAAGTCAACTGGCTTTGCTCTGTATATAAATTCTGTAATACATAAAATTAAAAAATTCTCCTATCAGTAATCCAAAACTATTCCAATGAATTTAGAATTTTAGCCAGGCTGATGTCATTTTGAGTGATTCCTCCAGCATCATGAGTTGTTAAATCTACGATTATCTTATTGTAAACATTAAACCATTCTGGATGATGATTCATTTTTTCTATATACATTGCAGCTCTAGTCATAAAACCAAACGCTTGATTAAAATCACTAAATTCAAATTCTTTGTGCATTTTATTATTTACAACCATCCATCCTTTTAGATTCTTCAATTCTTCCTCTATGATTTCTGCTGATAATCTTATCATGATTTCATATTTTAAATGCTAAATTAATAGTTACATGATGAGATAAATCATAGTTAATTTGTATCCCAAATAATCTGATTATTAATGAATAAAATGAACAAAGACTTGCTCTCTAAAATTGAAAATTCTATTAAAGAAAATGTAGTTGGAAAGAAAATCGGTATTGCATTTTCTGGAGGTGTTGATAGTACATTAATCTCCAAAATTTGCTCTGATCTAGGATATGATATTACTTTACTAACTATTGGTTTTCCAGAATCCCATGATATTTTATTTGCCAAAGAAGTTAATCAACAATTGAGATTTGTTCATCATGTTTTAGAAATTGATTCTGATTCTTTTCAAAATACGATTATGAAAATTAAACAAACAATAAAGACAGATAATTTATCTTGGAATGAAAATTGTATTGCGTTTTACTATGTATCAAAACTGGCCAAAAGTTTAGGAATTGATATTGTTGTAACTGCAAATGGAATAGACGAACTATTTTGTGGGTATAATGCATATAGATTTGTTATATCTGAAGGAGAATCAAAAATTCTTGAAGTCATGAATTTAAAATTAGACAATGAAATTAAAATGATGAAGGCAGTTAATCAAATTGCATCTGAATTTGATGTTAAAATCATCCAGCCTTTACTCTCTTTTGCTTTTATTGAATTTGCTAAAACTATTCCTATACATGAAAAAATTCACGATTCTGAAGATCTGCTGAGAAAACACATCATACGAAAATTAGCAAGCGATATAGGAGTTCCTGAAATTTCATATACTAAAAGAAAAAAAGCTTTGCAATATGGGTCTAAAATTCACAAAGCATTCTTAAAATCTAAATAAACTTTTTAACTGTTTTTTGAACTAGTTTATTGACATTACTTATAATTAATGGCGATGCTCCAAGATGTCTCTCTGGAGAAAATATCGAGTCAATTTCTTTTTTTGTTAGTTTTGTTGAAAATGCTTTGTCATTTTTAATCGCATCAATATATTGAATTTCGTTATCTTTTGCATCAAATGCTACTCTTTGTACGTCTCTGTATGCAATAAATCTTGGAACTCCTTTTTTAATTAATGCCTCTAAAACAAATTCTGCAAATATTTGTCCTTTTGTGATATACAAATTTTCTATAATTTTTTTCTCATTTACAACTAGATTTGAAATAATTTTACTCATAGTTTCTAACATTTCATCTACCAAAATAGCTGCTGTAGGAAGTACAAATCTTTCATTTGCTGAATTTGAGAGATCTCTTTCATGCCATAATGGAATATTTTCAAAAGTTATAGCTATTTGACTACGTAAGATTTTTGATAACGATGAAACTCTTTCACTTTTAATTGGATTTCTTTTTACTGGTACTGCACTGCTTCCCATCTGGCCTTTTTTAAATTGTTCTGCAACTTCAGCTATCTCAGTTCTCTGTAAATTTCTAATTTCAACTGCAATTTTTTCTAAAGTTGCACCAATCAAAGCCAATTCAAATACATATTCTGCATATCTCTCTCTTGGGATTATTTGTGTAGTTACATCAGCTGGAAAAAGATTCAGTTTTTTTGCAACTCTTTTTTGAACTTCAAGTGATTTTGCACCCATCAGTGATCCTGTTCCTACCACTCCAAGTGTTTTACAAATCAAAACTCTTTTCTTTAATTCTTCAATTCTTTCTACATGTTTTGCCATCTCTGCTGCCCAATTTGCAAATTTTAATCCAAATGATATTATGCTAGCATGTTGGCCATGAGTTCTGCCTACTGCAGGAATTTTACTATGTTGTACTGCTTTCTTTGCTAATAATATTGCCAT
>DATIFS010000039.1:0-17289 GCA_035455105.1 Nitrosarchaeum sp. | reverse complement strand
TGTTCTTTAGAATAAGTTCTTCCTCCTAATCCTAAAATTATCATACATGACATGATGTAACCTGCTTCTTTTGCTTTGTTGACTGATTTTGTAATTGTTTTTGCAATTGCTCCTTTAGTAACTTTTTTTAAAATAATATCTGAACCACTTTCAATTCCCAAGTAAAGCATATCTAATCCAGCATCATGCATTTTCTTTAATTCCTCTGAATTCTTTTTTAAAATGTTCATGGGCATTGCATAACAAGAAATCCTTTCAAGACTTGGGAATTTTTCATGCAAATATTTTACAATTTTTACAATGTATTCTGAATCAAGATTTAATGCATCACCGTCTGCCAAAAAGATTTTTTTTGTATCAGGTAATTGTTTTGCCATTAAATCAATTTCTAATTTTACTTCTTCCCATGGTTTTTCTGAATATTGCTTTGATCTATACATGTCACAAAATGAGCACTCATTAAAGGAACAACCCAAAGTAACTTGGAAAATTAATGATCTTGCCTCAGAAGGAGGTCTGTACAATGGGGCATCGTAATTTAACATCATCTCTTATTCACATTCATTGCTTGATTATGTTTTTTATACTTTCTAATTCTTTTAAGAAATTAAATCCCATAATGCCTTTTAATTGAGTCCTACAAGATTTTTATGATATATGACAAATGATCCAGATTCAAAACGACTCTTGTGGTTTATTTTTGCAGGATCAAGAGGAGGATTAAATCGTCTGCGTATTATATCGATTTTGAAAAAAACCCCGCTTAATACAAATCAACTTGCCAAGGAATTAGACCTTGATTACAAGGCAATTCAACATCACATCAAAGTTCTTGAAAAAAACAACATGATTACAAAAATCGGAGAAAAATACAATGTTATGTATTTTATATCCACATTTCTGGAAGTCAATATGGAGACATTAGAAGAAATTGAAAGAAAATTGGATAAAAGTAAATAAAAGATTAGGAGATGCTTCTTTCTAAATGGAATCTAACTCTCTAGTGCTTTCTATTGTTTCAATTGTAAATATGGGAGTGCTTGGAATTTTGATTTGTATCTTTGGAAAAATGTATACTAAAACAAAAGCACAACTTCCATTAGGCATGATTGTTGTTGCAATTATGTTATTTCTTCATAATGTTATTGGTGCATTTGCATATTTTTCAATGGACGAAATTTTTTCACATGAAATATTTCCATATATGTTGGGCGTAGGTATTGCAGAACTTGCTGGATTGTTAATCTTCTTGAAAATTACTTTGGAATAATCTTAGTTTAATTGTAGAGTAAAATTATAAATTTTATGATAAACAAATATCGTAAATATTTTATGCTAAATAAAAATATCCTTATTGCTTTTACAGCATCCATTACAATCTCTGCAATTGTTGCTAACATGTTATCAGAACAAGCTGATTATCTTAATACCACTTTTACTCTACTTGTTGATTATGTGATTTATTTTTCTACATTTGGTAGTTTGTATTATTTAGATAATCGAAAAAAATACTTGCTTGAATCTGGCAAAACTGATAAATCAAAATTAAAGCAAGATCTCATTAAAATTATAGCTTCTCTTGGCATAGCGGAAGTTGTTTATACAATAATGCGATGGCTTTTACAATATTATTTTCTGACACTAAACTATGATGCTTATCTTGCTTCCATTGTATCGCAAACCATATCTACAATAATTTACATGATAGTAATTAATTTGAGTGTAAAAATGACAAGGTTGTACAAAGATGAAAATTAATGTATATGTAGATGGATCTGGCGGTCCCAATGGAGGATTTGGTTATTTTGTTAAAGAAACTGGTGAATCATTTTATGAAAAAAAACCAGAAATCACAAACAATCAGGCAGAATACATGGCCATTATTGCAGCACTAAAAAATTTTGTAGAATCTAATACAGAGATTAATATTTTTAGTGATTCAAAAAACACCATATCTCAATTAAATCATGAATTTGCTATAAACAATGAAAAATTACGAGAACTCGCACGTGAAGCATGGTCTCTTATAGGAAAATTTTCAAAAGTTTCTCTTTTATGGGTTCCTCGAAAAGAAAACTTGGCTGGTAAAATGTTAGGTAGCTAAAAAAGAGATCAGAAATTTCTATGAATAACTTTATTATACAAAATCATTAGTCCAAATTAACGTGGCTGAATCTGTTTTTCTTTCTCCGAAATCTATAGCAATTATTGGTGCATCTGACAAACGAGGTAGTGTTGGTGCAACAATTACATCAAATATAATGAATGGATTCAAAGGTGTTGTTTTTCCTGTTAGCCCTACAAGACCTACTGTATTTTACAAAACAGCTTACAAGAGTGTTTTAGATATTCCTAAACCTGTTGATCTCGCAGTAATTGTAATTAACAATCTTTTAGTTGCAGATGTTTTAGAAGAATGTGGAAAGAAAAAAGTTAAAGGCGTAATTATAATCACTGCTGGTTTTAAAGAAGTTGATGAAGAAGGAGCAAAACGAGAACAGAAAATAAAAGACATTGCTAAAAAATACAATATACAAATCATCGGTCCAAACTGTCTTGGTGTCATGAATCTTGATCCAAAGACAATGATGAATTCCACTTTTCTTAAAGTCACTCCAAAGTCTGGCAAAATAGCTCTTGTATCTCAAAGTGGTGCAATATGTGCAGCACTAGTTGAAGATGCTAGTGCACAAGGTATTGGATTTTCAGCAGTAATTAGTATGGGAAACAAAGCTGCAATGAGCGAAGTTGACATTCTCAAAATTTTAGCTAATCATAAACAAACCAAAGTAATTGTAATGTATCTTGAAGATATGGGCAATGGTCAGGAATTTCTCAAAGTTTGTAAAAATATTACTAAAAAACTCAAAAAACCTGTTCTTGTTCTCAAATCAGGTCGTAGTCCTGAAGGTGCAAAGGCTGCAATGTCTCATACAGGGGCATTGATGGGTTCTGATGAAATCTATGATGCTTTGCTAAAACAATCCGGTGCACTTCGTGTTGATACTATGGAAGAACTCTTTGATTATGCAGTTGCATTTTCAAAACAACCGCTCCCAACAGATGGAGATCTTGTTATTGTATCAAACGCTGGTGGGCCTGCAATTATTTCCACTGATGCATGTTCTAAACTTGGAATCAAAATGGCAAATATTGATAGTATTAGGAAAAAAATTGATGCCGTAATCCCACCATGGGGAAGCTCACGTAATCCTGTAGACATTGTAGGCGATGCTGATTTTAATAGATTCAGTAATGTTTTGGAACATGTCTTGACACATCCAAATGTAGGTTCTGTAATCTCAATGTGTACTCCGTCTGGAACTTTGAACTATGACAAGTTAGCAAATGTGATAGTTGCAATGTCAAAAAAACATAAAAAAACAATGTTAGCAAGCTTGATGGGATTAGATGAAGGAATTACAAATAGAGAAATTCTTGCCGCAGGAGATGTTCCGTATTATACATATGCAGAAGGAGCAATTAGAGCACTTAATGCAATGCTTAAATTTTCAAATTGGATTAAATCACCAGAAGGAAGACTTCCTAAATTCAAGGTTGACAAACTCAAAGCAAAGAAAATAATTGATAAAGTCAAAAAAGAAAAACGACCAAATCTTTTGGAAGAAGAAGGTCAAGAAGTACTCAAAGCATATGGATTACCATTACCAAAAAGTGCATTAGCAAAAACAGAAGCAGATGCAATAAAGATCGCAAAACAAATCGGTTATCCTGTAGTCATGAAAATTGCATCACCGCAAATCATACACAAATCAGACGCTGGTGGAGTTAAAGTAAATCTAAAAAATGATTCCGAAATTACAGAAGCATTCAAGACAATTATTGCAAACGCAAAAAAATACAACAAAAATGCTGAGATAAAGGGAGTTCTTATTGTTGAAATGGTCAAAGGAGGTAAAGAATTGATTATTGGTTCTAAACTAGAGCCTGGATTTGGCCCTGTTATCATGCTTGGAATGGGTGGCATTTATGTTGAAGTTCTAAAAGATGTTACATTCAAACTTGCACCAGTTACTGATAAGGAAGCAGATCACATGATAACATCAATTAAAACACAAAAATTACTTCAAGGAGTGAGAGGCGAAAAACCATCTGATATTGCCAAATTATCTGAATGTATTCAAAGATTGTCTCAATTAGTTACTGACTTTAAGGAAATTAAGGAACTTGACATGAACCCTGTATTGGTAATGGAAAAAGGTAAGGGTTGTAAGATTCTTGATGTGAGAATCGGACTATGATCGCAATTTCCTTGTAAATTTTATTTATATTGTTATAGAATATTTATACAACATAGAAACCAGTATTATTACATGGCTAATGTCTTAAAGACAATTAGAACTGGTAATGATTATATCGAAAGTCTAAGGGGTCGTGATCTCAAAATTTACCTGTTTGGAGAACTAGTGAAAGAACCAGTAGACCATCCAATGATTAGACCCTCAATTAACGCAGTTGCAGAGACATATGATTTGGCTGTACGTGAAGAGGAATTAGCTTCTGCTCATTCATCACTTACTGGATTAACTGTTAACAGATTTTTACATATTGCAGAAAGTGCACAAGATTTAGTTTTACAAAATAAAATGCAAAGAAAACTAGGACAAAACACTGGAACGTGTTTCCAAAGATGTGTTGGTATGGATGCACTAAATGCTTTACATTCAACTACATTTGAGATTGATGAGAAACATAAAACAAACTATCATCAACGATTTTTAGAATTTGTAAAAATGGTTCAAAAAGAAAATCTTGTAATTGGTGGTGCCATGACTGATCCAAAAGGCGACAGAAGTAAAGGGCCTGCAGAACAAGATGATCCTGATCTGTTTACTAGAGTAGTCTCTAAAGATGATAAGGGAATTTATGTTTCAGGAGCTAAAGCACATCAAACTGGTTGTATCAATTCACATTGGATTATTTTAATGCCTACAGTTAGATTGACAGACAAAGATAAAGACTGGGCAGTTGTTGGCGCAATTCCAGCGGATGCCAAAGGTGTGACTTACATCTATGGAAGACAATCATGTGACACTAGAAGTATGGAAGAAGGCGATATCGATTCTGGTAATGCAAAATATGGAGGACAAGAGGCACTAATGATTTTAGATAGAGTATTCATTCCATGGGATAAAGTATTCATGTATGGCGAATACGAGTTTGCATCAATGTTAATTGAACGTTTTACATGTTATCACAGACGTAGTTATGTGTGCAAAACTGGATTAGGTGATGTCTTAATTGGTGCAGCTGCAACCATAGCTGACTATAATGGTGTACCAAACGTATCTCACATTAAAGACAAAATAATTGAAATGACTCATCTTAATGAAACAATTTTTGCAGCTGGAATTGCATCATCACACCAAGGACACAAAATGAAATCAGGCGTTTATCTTAATGAAGACATGCTTGCCCAAGTCTGTAAACATAATGTGACGAGATTCCCATATGAAATTAGTAGACTTGCACAAGATATTGCTGGCGGATTAGTAGTTACATTACCATCAGAGAAAGATTTCAGACATCCAGTAGCTGGACCAATGCTTAAAAAATATCTTAAGGGTCGTAAGGGAGCTGATGTTGAAAATCGAATGAGAATTCTACGATTAATTGAAAATATGACGTTGGGAAGAAATGCTGTAGGGTATCTTACTGAATCAATGCACGGAGCTGGTTCTCCACAAGCACAGAGAATTCAAATTCAAAGACAAATGCAAATTGGATATAAAAAGAATCTTGCAAAGAATCTTGCAGGAATTTCAAACGATGTTGAAAAACCAATTGAACAATCTGATTACTTTAATCGAGTTTTTAAAACTAAAGATTCTGTTTTATAAATTCAAAAATATTTTTTCATACAACATAAAACACATGATTTTTTATAATGTTGAGTTTACTTGTAATTTAAAAAAACTATATTTTGTCTTTTTCAGATTTTGATTCTTCTGATTTAGATAATTTACTCTTGTCATGTTTTGAATATTCATTATCTTTTTGCAGTTTATCTAATTCTGGAATCTTTACAGATGACCCTATCTTAGAGTCATTCTGACTAATATCTTGAACTCCTAATTCTTTTTCATTTTTCTTTTTATACATCTGCTTTACAATCATAACACCAATTACAATTACAATTATAACATAATTTATCGGCGGTTTCAATAACTGAGTGACATAACCTACCTGTGGAATAACATATGCTACTTTACCAATATAGTCCTCTTTGGTAATTGGAAAATCAGTTCCTGGAATTGAACCTGGATTCGCATCTCCTTTTGTTCTGATTGTTTTTGGATTATCATCAATAATTGCTGCAACTCTGTGTACGATTACTCTATCATGTGATGTTGGACGATTAAAGACAATGATGTCTCCAACTTTAATGTCATCAAATGATTCATGTCCTTGAACAATTAATACATCATATACTTGTAAAACTGGAATCATACTTCCGCTAGCTACTACGTAAAATGGATTTTGTGTCCCAAATACAACTTGTAAACTAATCCAAATCACGAGTACTCCTACAGCAACAATTATGATGTCTTTGAGAATTCCTTTTGACATGGATTTGTTATTTAACTTCATTATATCGCCTGATGTTGATTAGTTGAATTTATGAGCACTTATTGTAGCTTGCTACCACATTCTTCACAGAACTTGGAGCCTTCTTTATTTGAAAATCCACACTTTGAACATTTTCCTGGTTGACTGGGTTGAATATCAGATGCTGGATTTCCTAAAAGAATCACCTCTCCTACTTTTTTTATGCTATTCCATGGAATGCTGCCTTCATTCCCATCATTTTTTATAATTATTAGTACTACTGCCTGATTCGAATCTATGCCAACTTGTTTTGCTTTTCCTATTTTTTTTGCATTTTCGTCATACACAGCCAATCCTTCAATTGAACTAATTGCAGTAGTTGGACCTGGTTGTGTAGCTGATTGTGCGCTAATTTCTGTTTTAACTTGAGTTTGTACAGATGATTCTGGTTTTGTAATTTGTGTAGTTTGAGCTTCTAATGGTTTTGCAATTCCAACCTCAACTGTTTCATTCTGTTTTTTAAATTCTCTATATTCTGCTATTGTAGCACTGCATGAATTACAAATATACTGACCTTTTTCCGCAAGAACTAAATTTTCTGCAACCTCTTCATTTGGATTCTCATATTCTATTTTTGGAGGACCTTCAAATTCTTTTTCACATGTATTGCAAAAATACTTGGTAATCTTTTGACTATCTAATCTTCCAATTGGTGCCAAAAATAGATCTGGCCCTCCAAGATTTCCTTTCATTTGTTGTTGATCATTAACGGTTGCCATCACATAGCCACCAGAACCTCTTAATTTTTTAAGTCTAAGTTCAGTACTCATATCTCAGTTTTATTGAAACGACATTTAAGTATATATCACAAAATCTGTTTTCTAGTTTTTCCTTTCCAACTAAAAATATGGTGTTAATTCTGGTGAACGTTTTTAGGTATGTTCAATAAATTATGGTTGTCATGGGAATAACAGAAATTTCAGATGTAAAGTCTTGGCAAATCAACGTAATCAATTCTGAT
Organism: Nitrosarchaeum sp.; assembly: GCA_035455105.1. Taxonomy (GTDB): domain Archaea; phylum Thermoproteota; class Nitrososphaeria; order Nitrososphaerales; family Nitrosopumilaceae; genus Nitrosarchaeum. The sequence continues at coordinate 9,698 of DATIFS010000039.1, read as the reverse complement.
ATACCTGTATTTGTTGACTTTTGGGCTCAATGGTGTGGCCCATGTAGGATGGTCGGTCCAGTAGTAGAAGAACTGGCAAATGATTATCAAGGCAAAGTAAAATTTGTCAAAGTCAATGTAGATGAAGCCAATGAATTAGCATCAAAATACAATGTCTTTAGCATTCCAACATTGATTCTCCTTAACAAAGGTGAAATAGTTAGTCAGCAGGTTGGTGCAGCATCTAAAGAATCATACAAAAATATGATTGATAGAGCATTACAAGCATAATCATTCAACATTTTTCTATTTTTTGTTCTATGTTATCATCAAAACTAGAAAATACAAGCTAGCTAAATGCTGAATTTAGATTTTTTTTACTTTCTATAACCGGATTCTCTAAAGATCTTTTATAATCATTTCTCAACATTGTTACTGATCTATTCTGCCTGTCAGTTAAATATAATTTTGAGATTTCTTAGTTATGCAAAAACTTTCAGGATTGTTTTTATTTGTTGTTCTGATTTCAGGAGCTTTTTCCTCAAGTTTTGCATTTGCTCTAGAACCAATAGCTGAAAATGATCATTATTCTGTTGATGAAGATTCAGTACTGGTTATTGGTCCTAATGGAGTTTTGATAAATGACACAAATATAGACAGTGATTTCTTTGCAATAATGCAAACTAATGTTAGTTTTGGTACCCTTACACTAAATTTGAATGGAAGCTTCATCTATACCCCCAATCCAAACTTTAATTCTATTGATTCATTTACTTATATCGCAACAAATGGAACGTATAGTAGTAACAATGCCACAGTTACACTATCTGTAAATTCTGTTAATGATGCACCAGTATCTCAAAATAATAATGCAACAACATTTGAAAATACTTTAGTAATTATTCCAGTACTAAACAATGACTATGATATTGATGGTGATTCACTCACAGTTAGTTCTATAACACAAGGGATTAACGGAACAGTCACAACAAACGGCACTACTATAACTTATACTCCAGAGCTAAGCTTTCATGGAGTAGATTCTTTCACTTATACCGTATCTGATGGGTTACTTGCTGATAATGCAACTGTTTTTGTTACTGTAAATTCTGTTAATGATACAGATGATAATTCTAATGGTGGTAAAGTCAACATTTGTCATAAAGATAAGAATACAATTTCAGTTTCAATAAATGCCATCTCCGCTCATTTAAAGCATGGAGATATACTTGGAACCTGTGGCGATGGACACGATCATACTGTTGACAAGAAAGTAATAAAAGAACACCTAAAAGCCTTGAAGAAAGATTTCAAAACACAAGAAAAAGAATTGAAAAATCAACTAAAAGATTTGAAGAAAGGTAAAAAATCTAATGTTCATAATTAAATGATTAATCTAAAAATTTATGTCTAGACTTAGTTTTACCTAAGAAATTTTTGTGCACAAAAAATCAATAAGTGCAAATGATTGTCAACTAAATGATCCTAAAGTAATTAATATTCCAAAAGTAAAGCATGTGTATGTCATTTGGTGAAGTAGATACCCTCAACATGCTATTTGATAAGCTACAAAGCTTATTTGATGATTCTCAGGGATATTATGAATCATTTCTTGACACCAATAACATGTACAAAAAAGGCCTATTAAGTGACAAAGAATTCTTTCAAAAATTAGGCGATTACGTAGTAGCATATTCTGCATTAGAATTTCTTGCAATCAAAGTTATTTTTGAGCTGAAAAAATCTCGTGGCTCTGGTTCTGGTAATACACAATCTCCTGGATTGATGCCAGGGATGGGGCAACCTGGAATGATGAGTGGAATGGGAATGCCAAGAACTGGTTCTGCACAAAATCCTGTTGGTGGCCCTCCTGGTATTGTATCGGCTCAACAAGCATTTGGTGATGTTGGAACTTTACCTTCTCCTGATCCATCTCTTATGCCAAGACGAACTGTTGTATCTGGTGGGGATGGATGTAAATCATGTGGTGCATCATTAAGACCAAATGCAAAGTTTTGCACAAAATGTGGTACTAAAACATAAAAATATTTTAAATTTAGTCTTGTGTTGTACCGCATTCAGGACAGAATTTTGCTGTCTTTGATAATGTTGTACCACATTCCGAACAAAACTTTCCATCCGAACTAGTTTCAGTAAATGCATTTCCATAAACATTTGAACTTTTTACGGCACCAGAAGGTTCGTATTTATCATCATCAATTAAAATTGGTGCAAAATCTTGTTCTACCATAAATGTAAGCATTCTTGGAATTGTATTTTCTTTGTTTTCTGGATCTGGAACAGTATCTCCTAACCAAAATGCAAACCTCATTAAAGTTAGTTCTGGAGTAGAAAATGCTAGAGTGTGTTTGGACATGTATTCTTGAGCAGCTTTTTTTCCATCAAAAACCTTCATAGAAATTTGTAATCTTTGTTTATGTATAATAGTTTCTGGAAACTATTTTAATGGACCGGGGGGGAATTGAACCCCCGACATCCTCGTTGCGAACGAGGCATTATACCACTAAACCACCGGCCCTTCATTACCTCTAAGAGATGTGTTTTTATTCATTTTCTCGTTCATGAAATAAAATTAATCACTATGGAGTAGTTTCAATCATGCTCATCTCAACGCATAATAGACTGCGAAGCATGAAATTTTTTTGATGACGTATGATACCGTGATCACAAATTCACACATAATTTTACCTCAAGGAGTACTTGATAAAAATATCATAATAGATGAGGGAAAAATTGTTGGTTTCACAAATGATATTCCTGCATGTGATCACAAAATTAACGGAAATGGTCTGATCTCCATACCTGGACCAATAGACACACACGTACACTATGGTGTATATTCCCCAATTGATCAAGCTGCAAAAACTGAATCACATGCAGCAGCTATTGGTGGAATAACTACCATGATGAGAATGTTGAGATTGGAAAATTCATTTAAGACTTCATTACCTGAACAACTAGAAGTTGCATCCAAAAATCATTATGTAGATTATACAATTCATGCATCTATTTTCACTCCTCAACAAATCAGCGAAATGCCTTATTGTATTGAACAAGGAATCACTTCATTTAAAATTTACATGAATCTTGGTGGTGATGTAGGACATGTGTATATGGACATGCCTCCATATTCTTCCAAACTATCTGAAGCAACAGTAGATGTAAATGATAAACTAGTAGAGGAGATTGTAAAAACTGCAGCATCATTGGGTTGTCCTGTTTTGGTTCATGCAGAAGATTATGAATCATGTGCATGTGGAATAAAGACCGCTAAAGAAAAAAAACGTGATGGTCTTCCTGCATGGTCAGAAAGTAGATCTCCTGAATTTGAAGCAAAGGCAATCAAAACAGTTTCAAAATTTGGAAGAGATTATAATTGTACAATTTACTTTGTTCATATTGGTTCTGAAAAAGCATTACAACAAATCAAAGAAGAACGAACACTTGGAACTAAAATTTTTGTTGAAACATGTCCACACTATCTTGTAATATCATATGAAACTCAGAAAGGATATCTTGCTAAAGTAATGCCTCCAATTAGAACTACACAAGATAACGCAGCAGTATGGAATGCCTTATCTCATAATCTCATTGATACTCTAGGAACTGATCATGTTGCAAATCAATTAAAATTAAAACTTGGAGGCACTGATATCTGGGGAGCGTTGGCAGGATTTCCAGGAATAGGTACAGAAATACCACTTTTGTTAAGTGAGGGCGTAAACAAGAATAGGATTTCTCTTGAACAATTTGTTAAAATTACAAGTACTAATGCCGCACAAATATTTGGAATGTATCCAAAAAAAGGAACCTTGGATAAAGGTGCAGATGCTGATATAACCATGATAAATTTGAAAAAGGAAAACAAAGTATCATCAGAGCTATTTGGTGGGTTTTCTGACTATGTTGTATATGATGGAATGTCATTGAAGGGATGGCCTGTTAAAACAATTGTAAGAGGTCATTTGGTATCTGAAGATTTTCAAGTTGTTGGCAAACTAGGACATGGAAAGTTTGTTAAAAGATCTGCTACGTAAAGATGTTTTTTAACTAAAATGCCCATATCTTAATAAAAGGAAATGAAAGTAAGCCTGCTAGTTATATGTCAAAGAAATCCAAATCTAAATCAACATCCAAATCAACATCTAAACAAAAATTACCCATAATGAAACTAATCGGCATTGGAATAATTCTAGTCATTGCAGCTGGAGTGTATTATGTATACCAATCATTAATTCCTGTTAATCTGGATTATCCTGTATTTTTAGCTCCTGAAAATGTTTTGATAAAAACCGGACAAGCAAGTGATGGACATTACGTGTTTAGTCATCAATCAAGCAGAGGTGGAAAACAAATTACTCAAAACGGAATGACTAGTCCTACTTTGACTATATCTCAAGGAAATTTAGTTACACTTCATATCATTAACGAAATAAAAAACACACCTCAAGAAAAATCTGAACATAATTTCAACATAGATGAATTTAATGTACATTCAAAAGATCTTGGATATTTTGATTCACAATCAATTACTTTTTTGGCAAATAAAGCAGGACAATACACATATCATTGTACCATTCATCCAGAGATGAAAGGACTGTTAATCATACAATAAAATATTTAATCAAAACTTAAGACCGACAACCAGTTTTTTCAATAATTGATAATCTTATGGATCATTGATCTGAACAAATTGTTCATGGCTCTTTTAAACTACTTTTCATTATACTTAGATATGTTAGAAAATACCAATGAGTCAAAATTTACGTGGGAAGAAATAAGAGGTTTATCGTGGCTAATTTTGGATGATGACTAATCTATAATTTCTAATCTTTCCCTTTTTCGTTATGTACCATTACTCATATTTCAAAAATTTACCTGTTTCTAATTATTTTCAAATAATTTTGATTTGAATATTGCCTAAAACTCTGATGAATAAAACAACGTTCTAAATTATGTCGAATTTTCCACCAATCTTAGCTTTGTAAATAACATCTGGCTTTCTAATGAATATTCCTGATTCCATTACTCCTGTAATCAGCTTGATTTTTTGTGAAAGTTCTTTTGGATTTTTTATTACTCCAAAATCACAATCAAGAATAATATTTCCATTTTCTGTAAAAAATGGATACCCTTTATCTAGTGAACGTAGTTGTGCTTTTCCTCCTAATTTCATTATTGCATCTGTAACTGAATTTCTTGCTAGTGGGTGAACTTCTACTGGAACAGTTCTTGTAAAATTCTTAACGAATTTTGATTTGTCTGCCATCACTACTACTTTTTTAGATAAATTAAACAAAATATTTTCTCGTAACAAAGCTCCTCCACCTCCTTTAATGACAAATCTTTGTGAATCAATCTGATCTGCGCCATCAAATGCTACATCTATGTGGTTTACATGATCAGCTTCTACTAGCGGTATGTTTCCATTTTCAGCAATTAATTTTATCTGTAATGATGTTGGAACTGCTTTGATCTTGTAATTTTTGATTTTTATAAATGATGAAAGTGATTTTACAAAAGTGGTAGCTGCTCTACCACTGCCAAGTCCAATAACAAAACCATCTCTTACAAATTTTAATGCATCAGTTGATAATGCCTCAATGGCATCATCGTAAGACAATCACTCTACCTCTGCTTGCTCAATCTTGGAGAGAACTTTCATAATCTCCCCCTTGATTTTATCTAGATCGTCTGAATTATCTTCGTCAAAATCATCTTCCAATACTGTGTTTGGATTTACCTTTGGTTCTGGAAGAGCTTTGTGCTCAGTTATCTTTGCAACTTCTTTACTGATATCAGGTTTTACTTCAAATTTAATTTCTGGTTTTGTAACTGCTTGAATAATCTCGATCTTCTCTTGAATCTTTGGTTGCTCGATTTCTACTTTGATCTCTTTTTTTGACTGGACTATTTCTTGAATTATCTCTTCTTTTGGCTCAATGGATTTTTTAAATAATGGAAACTCTGGTTCTTTGTTTGAAAATCTGGTTAATGTAGTTAATTCAAATGATTGTCTTGGCTTTGCTTGTGGTATAACTATAGGATCTAATTTTATCTCTTCAGGTTTTTCAAATTTGAATTCTTTTCTACTTGTTTTTACTTCTTGTTTACTCTCATGTGTTTCTTCTTTTTTTATTTCTGGAACTACGTTTACATTTGCAATCCTTGAAGATAACTCGTACAATCTATCATCTAGTTTTGATAGTTTCTGATCCATTAGTGTAATCAATCCGTCTCCAATTGGACCTAAATCTGGATGATGACTTGCATCCTCAAGTTTTTCTAATTTAGCTAAAACAATTCCTAATTGATGTTGATACTTTAACAATAATTTATCACGTTGAATTTTTGGAAAATCTGAATCACTTTGATATAATCTGGAAATTGTTTTTGTAAGAATATCTTTTTCAATTTTTAAAGAATTAATTTGACTTTTTATGTGAGAACTGGCGCCAAGACTCAATAACTGCGTTTTATTTCTAGGCATTTTTCTTGCGGCAGCTGCTGTAGCAACTCCTGCTAATGAACTAATAATAATTGCAATCTCTTGCATCTACGTATACCATTTAATCCAGGAATACTTTCTGCGTTTAGCCTCTGGAAAACCACAACTGGCACATTGGTGGTGACGTTTATGAAATGCGTTATTTCCACATCTTCTGCATCTTATGTGTACTTTTTTCTTTGTAAATCCACCCATTGAAGTTGTGCCTCGCGTCATCTCAAATCACCTAATTTGCTGCTGGTGGAGGAGATATCATAACAACATTGTCTCCTCTGACGACGATGGTGCCTAGGCTTTTTGAATTGCCCTCAAGAGGAATTTCCTCTGATGAGTCAAGTAGCAGGTTCATGTGCTGATCAAAACCGAGTAAACTACCTCTAATTGTTTTGCCGCCTTTGAGCTTTATCAATACAATTTGATTGATACTCTCATCCAATACTTTTACTGCCATATCAACGGACATTATATCACTTATTGACTTTGGTATTGAGGGATTATATTAAAATTTCATTGGTGTAACTTTAAACTATGCCCAGTAAGGCAAGTTTGACACTTTTTTTCAAGATTTTTTATGATTTCCTCTAAAATCATCTGTCCATCTTTTTTTGTGGCTTTTCTTGGATCTCCCCAAATTCCATTCTTAGTGACTTGGGGAAATGATTTTGCCGCCAATTTTCCCAAATTATTGATTTGTTGTTGTTTCATTCCATCTGTAACAAGTCCTTTTTTTGCCAATTTTATTTTAACATTTTTTGATATTGCCAACATCAATGATGTCTCTACAAAACCGGCATGATCAAATTCCTTTTGCATAAAATGCCAATATGATAATGAAAAAACTCTAAGTTTGTTTTTTGTTATTTCTCCTAGTTTTGCATCTATGTTTTTCAATGGTTTTAGATTTCCATGATGTCCATTAATGATAAAAATAGTTTTAATGTTATTTGCAAAAAGTGACTTACATAAATCAATTACAACTGTACGAAGAGTTGATTCTTTGATACTTAGATTAAAAAATGGTGCATGTTCAAACGATACTCCGTATGTTAATGTGGGTAATAGTAGAAAGTTCTTCTTTTCTGATAATTTCCTTGCTATTTCAGTTACAATATCTGAATCAGTTGAAATTGGTAGGTGTGGACCATGTTGTTCTATTGAACCAATTGGGATTATTGCAACCTGATTGTTTTTTTTAATAATTCCTCTTAGATCAGGATCAAACTGAGATCTAATTTCTGTCATCGGTTTCACTTAGATTTGACATGAACCTTTCTCCAGCGTACTTCAAGCTTATTTTCTAGATGCATCTTTACTGCTTTTAGTAAAGTGTCTGCTTCTAGTTTTTGACCCTTGGTTTTAATTTCCTCTAATGTATCATTTGGATCTACTTTAAAAGAATCTTGGAAAATTATTGGTCCTTGATCCAAGTTTTCAGTTACATAATGAGCCGTTACCCCAACGATTTTTGTTCCTCTTTCGTAAGCTTGCGCATATGCTAATGCACCTGGAAATGCAGGTAACAATGACGGATGAATATTGATTATTCTATTTGGATATCTCCAAACAAAGTTAGGGCTAAGAATCTTCATGTATCTTGCTAGTACAATTAAATCTATTTCATATTTTTTACAAATTGCAATTATTTTTTCTTCAGCTTTTTCCTGATTTGACTCATCAATTATAATAAATGGGATTTTTGTTTTCTTTACTATTGGCTCTAATGTTTTTTCGGTTCCTATAACTACTGAAATACTTCCCTTTAGTGAATTTTTTTTAGCAGAATCAAGTATGGTTTCCAAACATTTAGGTTCCTTGGTAACTAGTATTGCAATGTTTTTTTCAGAATTTGTTTCATGATGTGTACTTACATCCATCTTTTCTATTTTTGATAATAATTGAATTCCTGAATCAAATTTCTCCACATTTACTACCTTTGTAAAAGATGCTTCAAGATACATTCCAAAAAGACCTTTGATTACATTTTGATTTATTTTCTCAATGTTTCCACCGTTTTCAAATACAAAATTGGTAAATGCTGCAACTATTCCTTCTCTGTCTTTTCCAACTACAGTGATCCCAATTACTATTTTTTTCATAACTTTTTTTGTTCACTCTTTTCTCATTATTAATCATTCACAGAAATTTACAACCAATGCGGGAGGTGGGATTTGAACCCACGAACTCCTAAGAGATAGGGTCCTAAGCCCTACGCCTTTGACCAGGCTGGGCGACTCCCGCATCGGACTTGCCATTAAACACAAATTTATCTATTATTAAAGAAAGTCATGGCAAAATTTTTTGGAACTAATGGAATACGAGGAGTCTTTTCTGAAGATTTTACATTAGAATTTGTTCATGATATGACATTAGCAATTGCAACATATTTCAAAAAAGGACCAATATTGGTTGGATATGATGGTAGAGAATCAAGTCCAATAATTTCAAAAGTTGTTTGTTCTGCATTAAATTATGTTGGAATTAATTGTAATAATGCAGGACTTGTGCCAACACCATGCCTTGAATATGCTGTAAAGAAACTTGGTTACTCTGGAGGCATAATGATCACAGCTTCTCATAATCCTCCACAATACAATGGCATTAAACCTGCAGCAAAAGATGGTGTTGAAATTTCACGAGATGATGAACTAATAATCGAAGATATATTTCTTAAAAAAAATTGGATAAAAAATCCTACAAAATGGGGAAGTACTGGAAAAGAAGATAGAGCAATTGATGTTTATGTGAATGATATCATATCTCATGTAGATTCTCAAAAAATAAAATCAAAAAATCTCAAAGTTGTTTTGGATTTAGGAAATGGAGCACAAGCAGTAACTGCACCTATATTTTGTAAGTTGATCGGATGTGAAGCAATATTGATTAATGAAAAAATAGACGGTATGTTTCCTGGACGTGGTTCAGAGCCTACCCCTCAAAATCTTTCTGAACTTTCAAAAATGGTTCAAAAAAACAATGCCGATCTTGGAATTGCTTTTGATGGTGATGGCGATCGTAGTATTTTTTGTGATAACAATGGTGAGATACTTAATGGTGACAAATCTGCACTTGTTCTTACAAAATTTATTTTGCAAAAAAATCCAAACTCTCTAGTTGTTACATGTTTGAATTCTGGTTCAAGCATAGAACTTGTTGCAAGTGAATTTAATTCACAAGTAATGCGAACCAAAGT
>DATIFS010000038.1:0-4763 GCA_035455105.1 Nitrosarchaeum sp. | reverse complement strand
AATGTCATATTTTTTGAATTCCTCATAAATCATCATTCTCATATCAGATTTCATTTTAAATTGCAAACCATAATCTCGCACATATACCCATAAAGTAAAATCAAGCGAAGAGTCATTGAATTTGTCAAATCGTACAGTAGGTTGTTCTAAATCTAAGACAAATTGTCTATCACATCCACAGCTAGGTTTGTTTTCATCAAGGTTAGGGCATTTGGATTGAACCGCAATGTGCCTTCCTTTTGAATCCTTTACTTCGTTTAATGCGCGTGTTCCCACTTTCATTAAAGCGGCTGCAACTTGTTTTGGATCATTTAGATAAGAAACGCCTACCTCCACAGTTGCAGGTACGAGTTCAAATTCTTTGGTATAATTTACGATTTCACTAGTGACAAGTTGTCTTGTTGGAACAATTGCAACAGACTCATTTAATGGGTGTCGGACATATGTTACGCGAGAAGTAATTTTGTATACTATTCCCTTGTATCCGCTTGCTAAACCAATCCTGTCACCCTCAACAAAGATTTTGTCTTTTCTTATCATAAGATATGCGAAATAATTTTCAAATGTTTCTTTTAATGCAAAACCGACTCCAATAGCAAGACCTCCACTGGCAGTTGCCAATACAAAGAGGTCAACGCCCCACCAAGCAATTATTCCTAAAACAGCGCCAAGAAAAAATCCGAATGGGATAAAATGTCGGAATGGTTTTGGAAGTCCTTCCCTTTTCTTCTCAGCATAACCAGGAGGTTTTGCACCTGGTATAATTGGCTCAAAATTAGCACTGCGTTTTTCTTCAGCCCATATGTCAATTTCAAAAATCTCATCTGGAATGCGACCTGGAAATAGTGGTCTTCCCAGCTCATTTTCTCCGGTAACGCAATCATGATAATACTTTTCATATTTTTTTTGTTCTGATTTATGCCACTCTGAAAAAGGATCCTTGACAAGCTTTTGGTAACTACCGATTCTTGAACCTCCAGAAGTGGTGAATTTTTCAAGGTATCCCATACCTTCTTTTGTTTTTAATAATTTTTCGAATTCTTTTTCGCTGATTTCCTCAGGCGGACGTTTGGGCGGAATCCACTGGTAACATTTGTGAAACAAATCATCTTCATCATCTTTGAAACCGTTTAATTCTCGCCAAGCTTTAAAGTCTTCTTTTTCATACTTGAGTTTGTCAGATTTCTCAAGCAGAATAGTTATGATGTGGCCAACTGTAAATGCGATTACTATAATATTCATAGAATTGAGGAGTTTTGCAAAAGTTTCTCCCGCAGTAAGTTCTAGACTCATCTGTTCTTTTAGAATTTCATTTGGATCATCAAATAATTCAAAAGTTTGAATGTAAATGTTAATTGAAGAAATTAGAGCTAATGCAAGAATTGGTAATACAGCCCTTCGAATTATCTCTGCAAGTATAGGATTACTGTAACTGAATTTTTTTCTTCGTGTCCAATGTCGGAATTTACTATAAATTGTTCCAAGTATTATTAATCCAATAACTAAAATGGCAAATGCTATCTGAAGTGAAATCGAAGATGATAATAGTTCTACCAGCGTTCCAATTTGCCCACTAGATGCTTGTACAGCTTGGTCTCCTGCAACTAATGCTTCTCCTGCCATTATTTATCTACAATCTCCAAAAATGTTCATTAGAATATTATCGAATTTATCATTTTTAAATCATTCAATTAAATTTTTTATAATAAAAAAGTTTTGACGGTGTTAACACTTAACAATGATAAAATACTATACTATCCATGCAAAAACAAGATTCCTCATGGGAAATTCATGAGTCGCCTCGTATCAAAAGTTATACTCTAGCAAATTTTCGAGAATTACCTCAAATTCAAAAAATGGGAGCTAAAAAACAATTTGAGATGGAAGTAGTTGGAAATGTTCTTCCATTTAAGACAAATAATTATGTCATAGAGCAATTAATTGATTGGAACAACATTCCTGATGATCCAATGTTTGTTTTGACTTTTCCACAAAAAGGGATGTTGATTCCTGAACATTATGCACAAATGGAATCGGCACTCAAAAGTGGGGATAAAAAAGAAATTCAAAATACAGCAAATAAGATCAGACTTCAATTAAATCCACATCCAGCAGGACAAATGGAGCTAAATGTTCCAATGTTAAAAGACGGAACAAAACTGTATGGAATGCAGCACAAATACAAAGAAACATGCCTCTTCTTTCCCAGTCAGAGTCAGACATGTCATGCATACTGTAGCTTTTGTTTTAGATGGCCACAGTTTGTTGGAATGGATGAGCTCAAGTTTGCAATGAGGGAAGGAGAGCAACTAGTGCAATATCTGCAAGAGCATCCAGAAGTTTCAGATGTTCTGTTTACTGGAGGAGACCCAATGATAATGAAAGCAAGAGTATTTTCAACGTACATCAATCCATTACTTGAAGCAGATCTTCCAAATCTAAACACTATACGTATAGGAACTAAAGCATTAGCTTACTGGCCATACAAATTTCTAACAGATGATGATGCAGAAGAGATGCTCGATATATTTAGGCGAATTGTAGACAAGGGAATTCATCTAGCATTCATGGGGCATTTTAATCACCCAGTAGAGTTAAAGACAGATGCGGTAAAAGAGGCAATAAAAAAAGTACGCCTTACAGGTGCACAAATCAGAACACAGTCACCGCTATTACGGCACATCAACGATGACTCTGATATGTGGGCAGAGATGTGGAAGACCCAAGTTCAACTGGGATGTATTCCGTACTACATGTTTGTTGTACGTGATACAGGAGCTCAGCATTATTTTGGTATATCATTAATTGAAGCGCAGAAAATATTTCGAGATGCTTACAAAAAAGTTACAGGTCTTGCCAGAACAGTGAGAGGTCCAAGCATGTCTGCAACTCCAGGAAAAGTTCAGATTCTTGGAATAGCAGAATTAGATAATCAAAAATTCATGGTGCTAAGATTTTTGCAAGGAAGAAATCCAGATTGGGTACAAATTCCATTTTTAGCAAAATATGATGAAAAGGCTATTTGGCTTGATGATTTAAAACCTGCCACAGGGGAAAAATTCTTTTTTGAAGATGAATTAAAAGAAAAAATGAAGACATTGAAAAATGAAGATTATCCTGAATCGTAAAAGTATGAATTTACAACATAGTTCAAAGAATATCACAAGATCATATTTGTAAGATGAGGATGCAATAAAAACAAAATAATGAATTCAAAACAAATTTTAGAAAAAATTCAAAAAGAAAACATATCATTTGTGGATTTTTGGTTTGTAGATATTTTTGGAGAGTTGCATTGTATGGGTATGCCAAGTTATGCTTTAACAGAAAATGATTTTGAAAATGGACTTGAAAAGCTTGATGCAAGCTCCATCGTAGGTTTTAGTTCAGTAAATAAATCAGACATGGTACTAAAGCCAGATCCTTCCACATTTCGTATTTTACCACCTGATTATGACTCTGATAGAAAAAATGCAAGAATGTTTTGTGATATTTTTGAAGGAAACACAGTAGAAGAAACTCGATTTAACAGAGATTCTCGAGCAATAGTATCAAAAGCAAAAATGAAACTTGGAGAATTTGGATTAACACATACGATGTGGGGACCAGAGATTGAATTTTTTGTTTTTGATGCCATCAACATCTATCCCTCACCTTACGGTGCAACTCATTCGTATGGAGGTTCTGGATACTCTATTGAATCAAAAGAATCACCGTGGGCAAAAGGAAACGCTAGTACTGCAATAGATCTAAAAGAAGGATACTATCCATCACAGCCAAAAGATACTCTAGGTAGTTTAAGAAAAGACATCTGTGATGATTTGTACCGCTATTTCGGCATCAAAGTTGAAGCTGAGCATCATGAGGTTGCAACTTCAGGACAAAGTGAAATCAATTTCAAATATGGAGAAATGAGTGAAATCGCTGATGCAGTAATTACTATAAAAAATGTCATAAAAGTTAAAGCGAAAAAAAGAAACAAAGTTGCAACTTTTATGTCCAAACCAATTTTTGGAGATAATGCTTCAGCAATGCATACTCACCAGAGTTTGTGGCATAATGATACAAACAGAATGTATGATCCAAATGATGATGTGGCACAACTTTCACAAGAAGGAAGGTACTACATAGGAGGACTGTTGGATCATGCACGGGCATTATGTGCAATAACTAATCCTACAACGAATTCCTATAAGAGATTAGTACCAAATTTTGAGGCACCGGTGAATGTATGTTGGGGGTTAGGTAATCGCTCTGCAGCAATTCGTGTGCCAATGTACTCAAGAGGAAATGAAAAAAGCAAACGAATAGAATATCGCGTGCCAGATCCTATAGCAAACATCTATCTGCTTGAATCAACACTTTTGCTTGCAGGATTAGATGGAATTAAAAACAAAAAAGACCCAGGGGATCATGTAAAAGAAAATGTCTACAGACTTAGTCCAGAAAAGAAAAGAGAGTTCAACATCGGATCATTGCCAGACTCACTTAAAGAAGCATTAGATTCATTTCAAAGCGATATGAAATTTCTTGAGAGTGTATTTACAAAAGATTTTCTTGATGCATATATAGAATTAAAATACAAAGAATACAACTCGTTTGCACAAACTCCAACTCCATGGGAAATCTCAATGTATACAGATTCCTAATGGAATATTTAAAATAGAAAAGACAAAACAATGATGAAATCATAATAATATCATAGATAAAAATAATTTTGAATTAAATACAAGACAGAATTTAGATTAGGATTTTAAAATTTC
>DATIFS010000037.1:0-26794 GCA_035455105.1 Nitrosarchaeum sp. | reverse complement strand
TGGCCATCATACGAACTAAAGGCAACACAAGCAAATTAATTTTCAAATGGACAGATTAATTGATGTCAATAAGACATTAGAGATTATTGAAAGAATGAAACTAGCAAAAATTGGAGAGTATAAAAAATGGAATATGATAATTAAGAAAATAAAAAACCAAAAAGAGCTAAATCAAGCAGATTTAGAATATTTTTCTAACATATCAAGAATTTACAAGGATTCAAACGTATCAAGTAGAAGCAAGGCGTACCATACAAAATTATCAGAGCACGATGAAAAACCAGCATGTAGAATTTGTGGTGATGATTCAGCATATTATTGCAACATGAATGATCAGTATTTCTGTACTATTCACGTAGTTGGACATGACGAAAATGAATTTTAAGAGATAGGAATTGTTTCTTCTAGACTGAAATTATTTTCAACAAAGTATTCTACTCGTGTCTTTTTGAATTCACGTGTACTGAATAATATTTTATAGTCATCAACATGGATTTGATTTTGGATTGTTTTTGCCATTTCTCCCGCTTCTTCTTCAGATTTACAATGAATCATAGAAAATACACTGTATGGCCAATCAGGATATGTAGGTCTTTGATAACAGTGACTTACTTGTGGGAAAGCACCAAGCTTTAAACCTACTTCAGAAATTTTAGCATCAGGAACATTCCAAACAATCATTCCATTTGCAGTAAAGCCAACCTCTCTGTGTCTTAAAATTGCGGCAAACCGTCTCATCACTCCAATATCTTCATAGTACTTCATCTTATCAAATAGTTCATCTTCAGTAAGTCCTAATTTTTTTGCAGAATTTAGAAATGGCCTATCAGTTATTTCCATATCTTTTTGCATTTCACGAATAAACTCTTTGTCTTGTTCAGTTGGAACAAATTTTACGTTCTTGATTTCTTTTTTTTCTTCAGTTGGAGCAACATCATGTTTTTTTTCATCAACCATATCCAATTTTACTCCAATCTTAAATAATTGAATAGTTGGCAACATCCTAACTTTTTTAATTCCTTTTAATACAGAAAACTTGTCTACCTCAGTCTTCAAATCAGAGCCGGGTGGCACTGCCAAAGTAAACCAGAGATTAAACTGATGATCTCGCTCATAATTATGACTAACACCTGGATGTCGATTAATTTGATTTGCAACATATTCTAATTGGCTTGGCTCAATTTCCATTGCAACCAGTGAACTTTTGTAACCAAGACGTCTTGTATCAAATATCGCACTTAGTTGTCGCAGTACTCCAATTTTTTTGAGATTAATCAAACGTGATTTAATAATCTCAGGTGAAGTTTGAAATTTTTTTGCAATATCATCAAAAGGTTTTGGAGTAAGAGGAAAAGTCCATTGAATTTCATTAAGAATCTCTTTATCCAGATCATCCATGGATTGAGTCAACACCTCACTAACTATGCTATTCAATTAAAAATGTAGCTGGAGCATTACGCATCAATTTTGAATCTATAAATAGAAACTTTTGTTCCTGTGATCGGTGATAATCCATCTAAATCTACAGGGTAGATTAATCATTGTTGTTGGCGGGGGAGATGAAGCACTAAAGCGAATTAATTCATTATTAAGAGAGAATTGTCAAATTCTAGTGATCAGTAATGCCGTAAACAATCAGATAAAATCGCTAGTAAAAAATAAAAAAATAAAATTCAAAAAACAAAGAATCCAAAACGCCATATCACTTTTAGCATACAAACCATATATGATAATCACAACAACAAATGATAAAAAATTAAACCAGAAAATAATTGACGAGGCTAAAAAGAAAAAAATCATCGTGTATAGTTCAGATAATCCAGAATCAAGTGATTTTGCAAATCCTGCAATCATAGACTTTGAAAATATTATTCAGATTGCCATATTCACAGGAGGAAAGAGTCCTGCCATGTCAAAAAAATTAAGAGTTGAGTCAGAGAAGGTATTTAGAAAAATGATAACTAAAGAAGACATTAATCAAATAAAAATTCAAAACATAGCAAGGGAGCATGCCAAAAACTCGATCTCGACTCAAAATGAGAGAAAAAGGTATTTGCGAAGCATAATGAGCGATAAAGAGATTAAACAGTTTATAAAAGATGGACAGTTGAAAAAAGCTGAAAAGCAAGCAATAATAATATTGAGAAATTGGAAATGAATCAAAACATAATAAATGCACGTGTTACTTTTCGTAATTCACCAATTCATATTCTTGAAAGATTTACCATTAGAGATTTAGAAAATGCATATTCACAATTCAAAGAACACTCAGGTTTGGATGAATGTGTAATTATTCAGACATGTAACAGAATTGAATTATTTGGTAAAACAGAAAATTACGATATCAACAAAATTAAAAAAACATGGGCTTCATTAACAGGTTTGGAAGAAGAAGCGTTTAAGGAAAATATAGAATTTGTAGAAAATGGAGAAGCAATGCATCACTTACTAAAACTCACATCTGGATTAGACTCGATGGTGGTAGGAGAAGAACAAATTCTAGGACAAATAAAGAATTCCATAACATCAGCTAGAAATGCAAAGGCATCAGGTCAGCATCTTAACAATTTATTTGATAAAGCAATACGTATTGGAACTAGAATTAGAAACTCTACTGGAATTAACCGTGGCGGAATTTCAGTAGGTTCTATGGCTGTTAAATTAGCAGAAGAAAACATTGATGAATTAAAACTAAAGAAAATTTTGTTAATAGGTACTGGAGAAGTATCAACTTTGGTTGCAAAATCACTTGGACGTAGAGGATATGATTTTGTAGTAACTAGTAGAACAATTGAAAGATCTCAAGCATTTTGTGAAACTATGGGTGGAAAACCAATAAAATTTGAAGATGTTTTATCAGGATTTGAAAATTATGATGTTTTGTTTGTTGCCACAACCGCACCTTATTTTTTAGTCACTCAAGAAAGAATAATCAAAGCAATGAAAGGAAAGAAAAATGGAATGATGATTTTAGATTTATCAAATCCAAGAACCGTTGATGAAAAAGTTGCAACAGTTGGAAGGGTCAAATTGATGAATTTGGATCAGATTGCAGAAATGGTTGAAAAAAATATGAAATCACGATTAAACAAGGTAAAAAACGTTGAAAATATAATTAGTGAAGAGTTATCTGTACTAGAGGCTTCAATGAAAAGATTAGATGCAGAACCACTTGTAAAAGATGTATTCAAAAGCATTGATTCACTAAGAGAAAAAGAATTGCAAAAGGCACTTCAAATGCTGAATGAAAAAGATGAGAAGAAAATTAAAATTATCGAAGAACTAACAAAAGCCGTTGTAGAAAGCATAGTATCTACACCTATGAATAATATCCGTAAAGCATCAGAACAAGGCAAACCAGATATTATTGAAATGGCCAGTAAATTATTTGACTATAAAAAACAAAAGGGATTAGACTAGAATTATATCATACCACGGATGAATTTTGACAGTGTCATTTCCAACTAGACGTTTACGCAGATTACGAATTTCTGAAAAAATGAGAGAACTGATTCAAGAGACAAATTTAACACCAAGAGATTTAATTTGTCCAGTATTTGTTCAAGAAGATCTAAAAACAAGAATCAAAGTAGAGTCAATGTCAGAAATTGAAAGACTGCCAATAGACGATATTAATGATGAAGTCGGTACGATTTCAGATTTGGGCATTCCCGCAATCATGTTATTTGGGATTCCTACAAAAAAAGATGAAAATGGTACTTCAGCATATGACGATAACGGAATTGTTCAAAAAACAATTTCTCAAATACGAAAAAACTTTGGGGATAAAATAGTGATTATGGCAGATGTGTGTCTATGTCAATTCACATCAACAGGTCATTGTGGGATTATCAAAGGCAATAAGATTGATAATGATTTGAGTTTAGAAACACTAACAAAGATTGCTGTTAGTCAAGCGAAAGCAGGAGTAGATACTGTATCTCCATCTGCAATGATGGATGGACAAGTTGCAGCAATAAGAAAAGCATTGGATGATGAGGGATTCAACGACGTTTCAATAATGTCACATTCTGCAAAACATCGCTCATCATTTTATTCACCATTTAGAGATGCTGCAGAATGTGCACCGAAATTTGGGGACAGAAAAACGTACCAAGTTCCATTTACTAATGCACGAGAAGCGATGATGGAAGTTGAAATGGATGTTAATGAAGGAGTAGATATTGTAATGATAAAACCTGCTTTGGCATATTTAGATTTGATAGCAGAGACTAGACGGAGATTCAATGTACCAGTTGCTGCGTATAGTGTTTCAGGAGAGTATGCGTTGGTAAAAGGAGCTGCAAAACAAGGATGGGTAAACGAAAAAGACATTACAGAAGAAATTCTATACAGCATTAAGAGGGCAGGAGCAGATATGATTGTAACATATTTTGCAAAATCAGCAGCGAAATTTCTTCAGAAATGAGAAATGATGAACGTTTTGAGATAGAAAGAGCCTTTGATGCATTACCTCATATTGTAGGCTCTAGCTGGGCAGTAATTTGGTTCAGACTAAACAAAATAAAAAAACCTACTCGTGAAGAATACAGGAGCAAAGTTCTAGAGTACCTAAAAATGATGGAACCTATTTTTGAGTCATATCAAGCAGATGAAAATTTCTTAGAGATAATAAAATACATCAAGATAAGAAAACAAGAAGAATATGAAAAAATTACAAACGGTTTGAACAAAGAAGTTGAAAAAAGATATGACAGGTATATTGATTACGGATAAAAAAATAAAAAGGATTATGGGAGTTCCAATGGAATGTTGGCACTACCCCATGGTTCTGAAATCCTAAAGACATAGTCTTTTGTAGGATCATAGATGAATTGTGTTCCACCGTATGGAATAAGAGGGCCAAACAGCATTGAAAATTCTCTTGATTGTCCAGGAGTCAGAACAATATTTCCACTAGTGAAATCAGTTGCAGAATACTTGAATGCTTTTTCACCATTCCAAACATCATAATTACAAATTGCTGGACCGGTACACATCAAAGAAACATTCTCATTTGAACCAGTGTTTTTAGCAAGCATTTTGATTGTTAAAAGTGCTTGTCCAGTTGGACTTACCTCAAATACAGGACCCATAAAATAATACGTTGTTGGACCAACCACATATGCCGTAGACTTTAGATCATACTCATGTTCAATGATTTTTGATTTTACATCCCTTTCACAATTGAGTCTTTCGTATGCTTTACCAATATCAGCACATTTTTCCAAATCTGCTTGTAAAGATACAAGTTTGGAATCAGAAGTATCTGATGAAGTAATTGATGTTTGTTCGGATGATTCAGATTCGGTAGTAACATAGATCACACCTGTTTTTATCAGATGTTGAATACCATTAACAAATTCACCATCAGTTATTGTTCCGTCTGCCCACCATCCGGCATTGTTCTTTACCCAGGCTGGTACAGACTGAGAGTGTTGTGAAGAAACTACAGTTGGTGGAAGTGTTATGACTCCATCTTTTATTAGAAATTGGATTCCCTGAATAAATTCAGATTCAGTTATTGTTCCGTCTGCCCACCATCCGGCATTGTTCTTTACCCAGGCTGGAACTCCTTCTGCGTTGGCATAGGAAGTAATTGTACCAACGAGAAGAATCGCCATGATTGCCGCAATTATTGTTTTCATTATGAAAAATCAGTATCATCATTATATTTAAGATAGTGCTAATTAATAATCTAGTGCCAAAAACAATACACTGTTTAGATGCAAATCTAGTGCTAAAAAAAAATTACCGTGTTCTGATTTTTAAATAAACAATACAGAGCTAGAAAAGTGAAAGACAATCATGCAAATTTTGAGAAGAGAAATCAAATAAAAGAAAAAGATGTAATAGAATATGTTTTACAGAGATTCGATGATGCAAAATGCTCAAATAAAATTCAAAATTTAGTGAAATTTCAAACGTTAAACAAGTACATGTTAATGGCACATGATCAAACAATGTTAAAAAAACTTGGAAACATAGTAGCAAGTTACAAGAAAATTCCATTTTTAGAATTGTGGGAAGAGTATGAAAAGTGCTTAAAAAATACAATGAAAAAAGAACCCACAATAAAAACACATACAAATGTAATAATGCATATTTTTGGATATTTTTCAAATAGTCTTAGTCAAAATGAAAAACAATTATTTTTTAGATTAATTGAAGAGTTTAGAAATAACAGAATATCAATAGGAGGAATACTTTTAGAGATAAATCTCATTACATATAGATTTGATAACATGTACCTTGCAAGCCAAACATACATTTTGTTATATTCAGATGTTCAATCCAGAATAATATTTCAACCAACAAATAAAAATAACATATAAGAAAATTCACCTAAATAAAATCAAATTGGTTTCCCTTTGTATTGATA
Source organism: Nitrosarchaeum sp. (assembly GCA_035455105.1). Lineage (GTDB taxonomy): Archaea > Thermoproteota > Nitrososphaeria > Nitrososphaerales > Nitrosopumilaceae > Nitrosarchaeum. The sequence goes on along the minus strand of DATIFS010000037.1, from coordinate 20,412 downwards.
ATCAATTACCTTATGAAATGCATTATGAGATGCAATTATAGCGATTACAGCAGTAAGAATTCCAATAAAATTTCTGAATGTTATCAGATCATTTGGGTGAGGAGCCAATATGGAAGTATTAAACGCAACATAGAAGTTATCAAATGCCCAAAAGGCAAGTGTAATCCAAGATAAAATTCCACTAATGATAAACCCTAGTCTAGTTTTACTCTTAACAAAAATTATTCCAGATACAATTCCAACATACCAAAGAATTCCAGCTGTAAGCCAGATTGGATAATAAACATCAGGTCGGTCATCTAACCAATAATAGGTACTGCCTATAACAGCCATTACAATTAGAGAACCAAGTAAAAGTTTATGATTAATTTTAAAACCGGTTTTTTCCTCTCGTGGATGGGTTTGAGGCGGGTTTTCCCTCATTTCCTTTGTTGCAATATCAATCGATTCACGAACAGATTTCAATCTGAGGGGGATGATTTTAGTTATAGAATCATCGGTTACAACAGTATCATGAACAAGGCTATCTATCAAGGGTCTTGCCAAAGAAGCTTTTACTGGAGTAATAAGGTCTACCCAATATGAAGAAAGTCGAGTAGTAAGAAAAGGAATTTGAATTACAAAGAGATGTTTGTTCAAATAGGTAGAATATACACGCATTAATTCTTCATATGTCATAGTATCAGGCCCACCAATTTCATAAATTTTACCACTTGTTTCAGAATGGCTCATACAACCTACAAGATATTTAATTACATCATCAACGGCAATTGGTTGCGCAAGTGATTTTACCCAAGATGGGGTGACCATTATAGGTAATCGTTCAACAAGATAACGAAGCATTGCATACGATCCTCCCTGTGCACCGATAATCAAGGATGCTCGTAATTGTGTAACTGGAATATTTCCAGAGGCGAGTATCTCACCGACTTCTTTTCTACTCTGCATGTGTGGAGATAACTCCAAACTATCATTTACCAATCCACCAAGATAAATTATTCTTTTAACGTTAGCTTTTGTTGCAGCTTTGAGAAAGTTTTGGGCTTGGATTCTTTCTCTAGATGCAAATTCTTTCCAATGTACTTTGTCTCCCTCCATAGAATGAAGAAGATAATATACAATATCAATGCCAGACATGGCATTTTCTAATTGGACAACATCAAAAACATCAGCTTGTACATATTTCACATTGTTAGAATCTAAAAGTTTTTTTCTACTCATTCCTCTTACAGTAAAACCAGATGATGATAATGCAGAGATTAATCTAGAACCAATAAAACCAGTAGCACCAGTTACCAAAATAGAGTAGGATTTTAATCCAGATGATAAATTTTCAGTCATTTTTTGATTCATAGTAACGCATCACACATTATGTATACTCAACACGTCTATGATCATGTAAAGATTTTGAATTATTATTCTGAAAAACATACATAATTTGTTTATTAAATAAATTATTTAACCTAGTGTTATAACTACTACTAGTGCCAACTAAGAATAAAGATTAGAAAAATTAGGAGTAAAACTTAACACATATAATTAAAATAATACTAATTGGCACTAGGAGCAAATGTTAGCATTAATTAAATAGATAATTTGAAAAAAAATAAACATGGTATACATAAGAGCTAAAAAAGTCAAATCAGATAATTATCTATATTTAGTAAAAAGTGTCTGGAATTCTAAAAAAAATACATCAAAACAAGAGATTGTAAAATATCTAGGTAAGGCTTCAGATGTTATTAGAGATGATATACCTATAGATTATAGAGATGACCCAAAAATTTTAGCTGTTCTTGCATCACATAACCCAAAAGACATAACAAAAAGAGAAGAATCAACTAAAAAATCAAAGCAGGCACTATACAAAAAATTAACAGAAGGTGATATCCACTCATCTGTAAAAATTTATCAAGAATATATCAAAATTTTCAATCCAAGCGATTTCTTTGATAAAATTTTAAGGCCAGTGATGTATAAAATCGGTGATGACTGGGCAAACAACAAAATCAGTATTGCAACAGAACATGTTGCAAGCAATGTTGCCCAGACACTGGTTAAAATTATAATGGACGAGGTTACTGGCATTACAAATAAAAAGAAAATTCTTGTTTGTGTCCCATTAGGAGAAGAACATCATTTAGGCTGTGATGTTTTGGAAACATATCTTTCAATAAAAGGCTACAAAGTATACAATATTGGTACATCAATACCAACAGAATCAATTATTAATTTTATTGAATATAACAAGCCGGAAATTATACTAATTTCTATTACATTAGAAGATAACATACCAGCAGGACAAAGACTGGTGAAAAAAATCAGAGAACGATTTGACATTCCCATATTGATTGGAGGATTTGCATTTCAGTCAGAAAAGACTCATAAATTTGATGCTAGAATTATTCCAGATGTAACATTAGATGAAATACCAAAAATTTTGAGAGCAGTGTAATAAATAAAATAGTAAATTTTAATGTAAAAAAATACAATTAAAAATTAGCACTAGTTCAACATTCAATTGTTGTTTATATTATTTTAATGCACAATTAAAGTATGCAAAACAGAATCAATCACAAATCCACGGGGGTGAAATTTGATGGGTAGAACATGTAGAGGGATATGTCAAATGCATAAGGCAGAATCGATTCCGAATAAATTCAGATATGAAACAGGACAAAAAAGATGCACGTTCTGTGGCATATTTTTAGCAGTTGATGATACTAGATGTATTTGCTGTAAGGCAGTTTTAAGAACAAAGGCTAGATGTAAAAAAACAGATTTAGATTAAAAGAGGTCATTTTATTTCCTTGCTCAGATCATTCAAAAATTCTTTCATAATCTTTGTTCGTTTTTTAGCCTCAGTTTTCCCAGGTTTTGTATTCATTAGTGATTCAAGTTTGAGCAATTTACGATAAAAATGGTCGAGTGTCCAAACTTGATCATCGGGAAACCTATTTTTACAAAAAGGATCGTCGATATTATAAAAGGGTCTTTTCTCAGAACCACCTACAGCAAACACCCTGGCAATTCCAATTGCACCAAGTGCATCTAATCTATCAGCATCCTGGAGAATTTTTCCTTCAATAGTGGTAGGGGTTTTATTTCTAGAAAAACTATGATCACGTATTGCATCACAAATTATCTGAATTTCTTCTTTTGTGAAATCAAATTTTTTTAGAATTTTTTTTGCCTTTTCTGCACTTTTTATCGAGGAGAGTTTTGATCGTTTATTTGATTTTGGATATGAGACAATATCGTGTAATAATACGGCACTTAAAACAAGTTTTTCATCCACATTTTCTTTTTTACAAATAATTTGAGCATTTTTGAAAACTCGCATAATATGATCAAAATCATGTGCAGAATCATTAATCATCAAATCACGTACTTCATTTTTTAGTGAATTTATAACATTCATTTTAAAATCTCCATAATTTTGGCTTGACAAATTTTAATTTTTTGTGTGTAATTAAATGGGCCCAATTAACTGTAGTAAAAAAGATCACCGTTCCAATAGTCATTATATCTATTAAAATAATTCCAACATATCTTTCTTCAAAAATCTGAAGAAATGGCGTCAAAACAATTTTACTGATAGATAACATCACATAGTAAGACAAAGCCCTTCCAAACCAAAATCCTACATACAATCCAAAATTTTTAGATTTCATCAATCCATAAGTGATGAATAACATATTGCTAGGAAGTGGAGTGGCCCCAAATAGAAAAGATGCGATAACGTACCCATATTTTTTTCGATTAAGAAAATTTCCAATAATATCAAGATTGGATTGTTGTTCTGGACCTACAAATTTTCTGAAATAACTACTGATATGTTTTAAAATGAATCTGCCAATAGTTGCACCTGTTGCACCAACAATTGAAAGCAGTATTATATTCAAAGTAGGGTCAAGTGCAAAAAAAGATGCCAAAATAATCCAAGTCGGGGGCATCAGTATTGGAGAAGCATTAACCCCAATCAAAACAAGAAAAACACCAAAATAAGATAATTCTATTAAAATCTCAAAAATATCCATAATTCTTCGTCTTTTGACTCGGTTTTTTATTTCTAAACCCTTGGATTATCATTTAATCATGAAAAAACTCTGAAATGATCGTAAATTATCTAAAAATTTCATAAATTTTAGATCATTGATCAAAAATTGGAAGAAATTGGAACGATCATTCAATATACTTATAAGTAAATCATGCATATATCCTCTGTGTCTGAAGTTATCTGGAAATGTTTTAGATGTAATCTATCATTTAAGGATGAAAGTATCGCAGATATACACAAAAAGATTTCAAAGCATTCTATTACCAAAGTAAAGCCAATTGCAGTATAATTTTTCATAGCAATAGTAGTTTTAGGTATTATTAGATATAGTGCAGAGGGTGGGATTTGAACCCACGAACTCCTGAGAGAAAGGATTTCCTATTTTGAGGATCTTGAGTCCTTCTCGGTTGACCGGGCTTCGATACCTCTGCAATGAGATTCAATATTGACCAATATTTTTCGATTGCTATTAGAGATAATTTAGAAATTGATCGGAAAAGAAATAGAATTTTCAAAGATTTTTCTTTATGTTTTGAAAATATGTGATTTCTTGATAATTTTCATATTTGGAGAGCAATCTTTTGTGAATTACTTAAGATGCTATGAATAACATGAAAATGGAAAACAAAGGATGAAAACTACTACCAAAGTTGTTTTTCAAAACATATGATAAAATCATAATAAATAAAATAAAAAAACATTTAGATTAAAAAAAGAAAAAACAATCACACTAGTATTTCATTTGTGTGAGTGGATTTGTCCAAGATTGGATAATGTTTGTATTCAAATCAGCAAATGCGTTCACGTTATCATTGAATGTTTTCATGTTTTGTACGGTTGCATCAATGGTTGTTTTAACAATTTGATTTTGTACAGTGTTTGCCTGAACAACTTGCTTGTTCATATCTACAAACGTTGTTTTCATTGCATCTGGAATTTCAGTTGAAAGTCCATTTTTTTTTGCAAATTCTTGTTGCATAGATATTGAAGCTTCAATTGTTTTTTCACATGTTTTGACACATTCTTCTTGCAGATGTGTCATAGATTGAAAATACAAAGGTACGTTTTTTGCAACGTTTTCAAAGTATTTTTGAACATTTTGCTTGTATGTTGAATATACATTTCCGCTTTGATTTGTTTGCTGGGATTGTGTATTCATAATTCGATATGAAAAATAGGGTCTTATATACTATTGGTATTAATTGGTAATAGATGGTATTAGTTGGGTATTAACGTCATTTTAAGCAAATATCAAAAATCAAGGAAAATTCTGTTAAAAAATAAAAGATCTTATCAATTTAATGAAAATAATCCAGAAAATACTTATTCTTAGTTAGTTAGTGTGGTTTTAGGGTATTAAGACACAAAATTATTAAAAAAATCAGATTATTTTAAAAAAATTAAAAATTCATTTTGAATCACTTGTAAAATATTATTTAAAAAAGCTTATAATTGTCCAAACTGGAGTCAAAATACGATGGCAGAATTTCAATCAGTTTCACAAGTAAAAAAAATGCGAAGTGGAATTAATCTAAAAGCCGAAGTAAAAAGTAAGGGAGACCCAAGAACTGTGAATCTCAAAACAGGTGGCACTGTTGATGTTTGTGATGCAGTAATAGCTGATGAATCAGATGAGATCAAACTAACATTATGGGGAGATGATATCAAAGCTGTGAATGTTGGCGATGTGGTAGTAATCACAAATGGATATACAAATGAATTCAAGGGTGAAGTATCCTTAACAAAAGGAAAATTCGGTAAAATGGAAATTAATCCATAGAAAAATTTAATTTTTAAAATTATTTTTGGGTTAATATTTTATTATTTTATATGAACAGATAAAATTTATTTTAATTAAAATTTCAATGGCTCATTTTCAATAATTTATCTCAATATCTCCTTTTGTTATTTTGAAGGTTTTTCCAATCAATCAGATACAATATAACACCAACTAACAAAATAATAATTCCTAAAATTAGCAAAATCCCAGATATTACTAGAGGTAAAACAGTATTCATAAAAGGCGAATTAGGATTAGAAAAGGCATTTGAATTATCAGGATCTTCTGAAATCATTACAACTAGATTAACTGTTCTAGAACCATGATTTTGAATTTCAAAATTTAGTGTATCAGATTTCTCAATTTGCAGCATTTCAAAGATAACTGAAGTGGTTTGAAAAAATACACCATAATTATCACCATAAATATTTGAAATAGATGTCGACAGATCATCACCATCATGATAATCAATTATTTGCACGCCCCATAGCAGAGGGACATTAGATGATTTGGTACTGTATGAAAAATAGCCAGATTCCCCAGGTAAGATTTGGATGTTATCAGAAACTTTGTCAAACATTCCCTCAAACATAGATGGAAGGTACAGATTGTTTCGATCTGTTACATTAGTAGTTGGAAATACATAAACCATAACTGAAATAGATACAATAACTAGCATCAACCCAGATATAGCAATTACAAGACCACGTTTTTTCATTCTGAATAAATTAACAAAGAGGGCCTACACTTTAACAATAACGATCAACAATTCACTTTTAAAATAACAATAGATCTTAGTTAAAAGCAATACGATATTTATCTTCTAGATTGTTTTTTTGCATTTGACTTTTTCTTTGTTGCCTTTTTTGAAGGAGCCTTTGACTTTTTCTTTGTTGCCTTTTTTGAAGGAGCCTTTGACTTTTTCTTTGTTGCCTTTTTTGAAGGAGCCTTTGACTTTTTCTTTGTTGCCTTTTTTGAAGGAGTCTTTGACTTTTTCTTTGTTGCCTTTTTTACAGACTTGCGTTTTTTGGCAAGTAATTCCTGAAGACGGGAAGATATTTTCTCAAGTGCTTTTTTTGCAGATTCTTCAGCTTTGGTTTTTTGTTCTACTTCTTTAGCAAATTTTTCAGCCGCTTTATGACTGGTACTTAGTGTTTCACGTAATGTAGGCTTTGATTTTGATTGTTTTTGAATTTGTGTACTAATTTTTGATTTCATTTCATTATATTGAGCAACTTCTTCAGCAATCTTTTTTGCAGTTTTTTCCCTATTTTTTATCTCAAACTCTAATTCCTGAATACGGTCACGAATAACAGCCAATCTAGATTTAGCAGTATTTTCTTCTTCAGGATTGTTAGCAAATTCTAATTCTTGTTCGGCCTCACCGAGGGCTTCTTTTTCATGATTTAGGCGCTCATTTGCTGCTGTAACTAGTCTCCCAATACTTTCTAGTTGAGATGTTTTTTGATTTAGAACCCCAGAAACATCAGTTACGTTTTCTTTTTCAAACTCAATTTTTCGATCTATTGAATTCAAACCAGATGAAGATCTTTTTTCAATGGATTTTACTTGTTGTAGTTGTCTTTCAGCTTTTTTCCTAAGATTGGTTGCTTTTTGTTTATTTTGTCTTAATTTTATTACTAGTTTTTCTAAAGATGCCAATAATGAGTTGAAGATAAGTCGGTCGGTTAAGTTGTTAATATAATCAGGATTTGACTTACCAGTTAAGAAAATTAACATACTTTGATCGCAAAAATAGGTTTTTTGAAAAAATATTAGTAGAGACAAGTAACAAAAACATCATGGATTTTCATCCAAAAGACTTACCAATATCAAAGACATATGATCTCAAAGATGTCAAAGATGCTTCTGATGCAGTAGAAGACATGGTAAAATTAGGATTTAACAACAGAAAAGAGGGATTTAGAGTTTTAATGCCAAAAGAATCAAAACTTGCAAAAAGAATAGGATATACTGTAACAACAGGAGTTACATATGGTCTTAGGCAAAAAAATGAGATCAGAGACATTAGATATTGGACATATCATTATGATGAGAATCATTATGCCATAGTTTTGATTAGCGGTAAAAGTTTTGCAGAGTTAGGATTTTAATTTATCAAATATTTTGTACAATTTTGTTCTTTTAGATAGTACACCAGCTAGCATCACACCAAGAATAGCTCCACCAATTACATCCATTGGAAAATGCTGGAGAACATAGATTCTACTGATAGATACCAAGATTGGATAAAGAAACAGCAAGTATGCTCCACGTGGAAATCTTTGAGATATGGCATATCCCAACACTATTGCAAAAATCATAGTTCGTGCAGCATGTCCAGACGGGTAGGAGGCATTGTAACTACCATCACAAAACAATGCAAACGTGTCACGGCTAATTTTTACTGGAAATGGGGTACCTTGATAATCAAAATTAGGCCTATCTCTATCCATTCCACATTTTATGTATCCTGTAAGTAATGTGGATAAAACGATTAAAATCATTAAGGTGATTCCTACTCTTCGAGTTTTTTTTATTAAAAGCATCAAAATACCAAAGCCTAACAAGTAAAACGAATCACCACTTTCAGTAATTATCTGCATTGTAATATCCAAGGAGGGATTTCCGACATGATCAGCAACAAAAGAAATTATAGATTGATCAAAATTTTCTGTAATTTGGAAATGTACTAACACAGATACAATTACAAATCCAATTACAAGTAGAACAAACGATCTAGAACGAATATCAAAAAGCCAATTTTGCAATTAAATAAACCTCTAGCATGTTGTTTTTAATTATTATCATGTTGATAAGCATTGAAAATAATTTACAGAATAAATATCAAGTCATAGCAAAATGATCGACTCAAAGAATTTAACCGAGAGAATAATAGAAAAATCGTGAAAGTACTCACATTGGATGATTTTGATCTTAAAGGAAAAACAGTTTTTTTGAGAGTAGATATGAATTGCCCCATAGATCCTGAAACTATGGAGATTTCAGGAACTAAACGAATTGAAGAAGCAATAGAAACTATAAAATCATTAGAAGATGCAAAATTAGTTGTTGCTTCTCATCAAGGGAGAGTTGGAAACAAAGATTATACTGGAATGGACAAACATGCAAAAGTTCTTGAAAAATTAATGAATAAAAAAATAAAGTATGTAGAAGACACCATTGGAATTGCTGCACAAAATGAAATAAAAAATTTGAAAAGTGGTGAAATATTACTATTAGATAATTTGCGTTTATGTGCTGAAGAAAATTATGAATTTTCAGAGAAAGATGCTGCAAATACAATCATGGTAAAAAGATTATCAAAACTTTTTGAACTCTGTGTGTTAGATTCATTTCCTAGCGCACATAGATCACATCCATCAATAGTTGGATTTCCACATGTGTTGCCTGCTTGTGCAGGACGAATTGTTGAAAGAGAGGTAAGGAATCTTGATGAAATAATGACTGTAGCAAAAGCACCACATGTTATAGTACTTGGAGGATCCAAAGTTTCAGACAGGCTAGAGGCAATTAAATTATTAATTCAAAACGGTCGTGCTGACCACATATTACTTACAGGATTAATTGGAAACGTGTTCATGAGGGCACAGGGAAGGATAAGATATCCATTAGGAATATCAAGAGAAGAAGAAGTAGTAGCAAAAGCACATTCTTTAATTGGTGAATATCCAGATGTATTTTCCACTCCAGTAGACATTGCGATAGACAAAGATGGAGACAGAGTAGTGATGGATGTGAGAGAACTTGAGGTAGGAGATAAAATTTATGATCTAGGACCAAAAACAGTTGAACATTATTCAAAATTAATTGCAGGTGCAGGAACTGTTTTCATAAGTGGTCCTGCAGGATTTTTTGAAAAAGAGAATTTTAGTTATGGAACTAAGGAATTACTAACTTCCGTGGCAAATTCCATGGCAACTACCATAGTAAGCGGAGGTCATTTGACATCTGCATTAAAAAAATATGGGCTAGCAGAAAAAATAGATCATATCAGTACTGCTGGAGGAGCACTAGTTCTTTATCTTACAGGTGAAAAACTTCCAATGATTAAGGCACTAGAAAACGCTGCAATCAAATACAGAACTAAATAGATGCTTTACAAGAGGGATTTGGACATATTTGTTTTTCAGATTCTCCAAGATACACATCTAAATTACAAGCATTACAATGGTATTTTTTTATAGGATCAAATAGCTTCATCCAGATAGTAGTAAAATTTTGTGCAATATTTCTTGCAAGACCAGAGTTACAAATTTCATGAAAATATGATTCCACATCATCTACAATCCAAGAAGGATCAAGATCTCCATTTTGTTTTATTTTCTCAAAAATTTCATCATTGGTAAATTTTTCATCGGCAGCATTATAATTTTCGAAAATAATTTTTCTAATTTGAAGTTGGATAGGAGTTGTAGGAGTAAAATTACCCATATTAGTATAAGTTGGCTGCCTCTTCTTTTAACTTATCTACATCTTGAGAATCAGTCATATGTTTTCCAAGATATGAGTAGAGAGCAGATTTTAATACTTTGAGAGACAGTAGTGCGCATTTTATTCTAACTGCCTGTAAATGTTCTAATCCCAATTCACTTAGCACATCATGTTTAGTGATATTTCGCACTTCATCAAGTCCCTTACCTTTTGCAATTTCAGTCAATACAGAAGAGCAAGCCATACAAATTGCGCAACCCCTGCCATGAAATTTAATATCAGATACCTTATCATCTGTAATTTTCATATCAATATCAATACTGTCACCACATAGAGGATTAGAATCATGAAAAGTGACATCAGGATTTTCAATTTCACCAAAATTTACTGGATTTCTTGAATAATCAATTATCATTTCATGATAAATGTCTGCATTGCTACTCATAGTTTGAATATCCTCGCGACTTTATTTAATGATTCAATTAACGAATCAACTTCTTCTCTAGTATTGTAAATGTAGAAACTAGCTCTAGATGTAGCTGCAACATTTAGTCTTTCCATTAATACTTGAGCACAGTGATGTCCGGATCTTACTGCAATTCCCTCTTCGTCAATAATTTGGGCTACGTCATGTGGATGAACATCTGAAAAATTAAATGATATAACACCGCCACGTTTTGAAATGTCTTTAGTTCCATAGATAGTAAGACCTTTTATTTTTGACAGTTTTTCTATGGCATAAGTAGTCAATTCAATTTCGTGTTCTCTAACATTATTCATTCCAAGTTTAGTAAGATAGTCTATTGCAGCCCCAAATCCAATGACATCTGCAATGTTCGGTGTACCAGCTTCAAACTTGTATGGGAGGTCATTCCATGTAGTTTCATATTTGTGAACTTCTCGTATCATATCACCACCACCATGAAATGGGTTCATGGTTTGAAGTACAGATTTTCTTACCCACAAGATTCCAATTCCTGTAGGTCCTAACATTTTATGCCCAGAAAATGCAAAAAAATCACAACCTAACGTCTCAACATTAACAGGCATATGAGGAACAGCCTGTGCTCCGTCAACCAAAGTCAGTACTCCGTGTTCTTTGCATTTTTTAATTATTTTTTCTGCATCAGTAATAGTACCAAGAACATTAGACATCAAACTGAATGTCACAAGTTTAACTTTACCCGTAGCAAGATATTTGTCAAGATCATCTAAAATCAATTCGCCATTATCATCCATTCCAATGTATTCCAATTTGGCACCTTTTTCCTGAGTTAATAGTTGCCATGGTACAATGTTGCTATGATGTTCGTATTCTGTTGTAACTATAATGTCATCTTTTTTGATATGTGTTCTTCCCCATGCATATGCAACTAAATTTATTGCTTCAGTCGTACCCCTAACAAAAATAATTTCTTCTCGATTTTTTACATGAATAAAATTTGCAATTTTATCTCGTGTTGCCTCGTAGAGTTCAGTTGCCTCTTCTGCCAAGGCATATACTGCTCTGTGGATGTTTGCATTGTGGTTTCTATAATAATCATTTATCGCGTCAATGACTTGATTTGGTTTCTGTGTTGTAGAAGCATTATCTAGATACACAAGTGTTTTGTTATCTCTTACAGTTCTTTGTAAGATAGGAAAATCTTTTCGTAAATTTTCAAAAGATGTTTGTATGCTTTGCATTTTAAACCTCCACATAGATCTCATTTTGATCTATTTTAACATTGTATGTTTTTAGGGGAATTTCAGCAGGAAGATTTTGTGGCTTCCCATTTTGTAAATTAAAAACAGAGAGATGAAGAGGACATCTTACACCTTCTTCGCTGAGAAATCCTGTGGAAAGATCGGCATCAGCATGAGTACAAATTAGATCAGTAGCGTAGATTTTTCCTTTTTGATTTGCCAAAAGAATTTTTTTATCATTATGTGAAAAACCAAAAAGTTGACCAGTTTTTACTTGATCCAATTTACAAGCTTTAATCCACTGAGCCAAATTTATCACCGATACTTGTAATGTTGTTCTATTTCAGAATCTTCGTTGTAACGTGTTTCTTCAATTTCAACAAATTTTGCCAGTTCTTGATCAGTGTTAATTGTCAATTCACGTGCATCCCATTTAGATTCAATCAAGTAAGCAATCCATGCCCTGACTTGATATGACATTTTTCTTGATAGTGGTTCTAGAAATCCTTCAATAATTGTCCTTTCAGCCTCTGCTTTACTTAGACATCTAGTTCTTAGATAGAAAATTTGTTCTTCATCTATTTGAGCTACAGATGCAGAATGTGTTGCTTTGACATCATTAGTAAAAATTTCTAATCCAGGAATGGCGTCAGACTTTGCATCTTTATCAAGTAAAATAGAACGTCCTGACAAAAATGAATTTGATTTTGTGGCTTTTTCTTTTATTCTGATCATTCCTTTGAATAAAGATTTTGATTTATTTCTTAAAATTGATTTTTCAACAACTCTACCATCTGTAGAAGGACTTTCATGATTCACATTTGTTTGAATATCAAAAGATTGATCATTGTTTCCAAATATTACTTCAGAATCATTTGCAGATGCACCTGTTCCATTAAGAAAATACTCTATTTTGTATCGAGACAACATAGAACCAAACAAGCCAGAATACCAGTTGACTTTAGAGTCTTGTCCCAAATCAGTTCTTCTAGTAGAGAAATTTACAGTACTTTGGTCCATCATTTGTAATGTCGTAAAATCAAGTTGTGCATTTTGAGCAATGTTTGTGTTTAGTAATTCAAGATATGCTTGTTGTTTTTCTGCTTTAGAGGAATACAATTCCTGAACAATTATTGCTTTACTACTTTCATCAACAAAAATTACATTTCTAGCAATGGTGGAAATTCCATCATCAGACAAGCAAGATACTATGTGAATTGGTTTTTCCAATATCAAATTACGTGGTATGTGAATGAAAACTCCAGAATTAAATGCTGCATTGTTTAGCGCAGTAAATTTGTCTTCATTTGAGTTTGATGCCTCTAATGCTTTTTTTATTAATTCTGGATTATTTTTTATCGCATCGTTAATTGAAATGATTACTAGACCTTTTGATTTTAATTCATCTGAGATATTGATTTTGTGTGTGTTACTACCTACTTGAATAATGCATGTTTCTTTTTCTAATTCATGTAATCGTTTCTGAAGGAAACTTGGGATTCCACTAGTAGTAGATGGTGCAAAAGAGACTTGTTGCGGATCCATTTTCTTTGCATCGGTGTATTTGTTGTATAACGGAGAAGTCTCAAGGGGCAAAGCATCATAGATAGAAAGTGATCTTTGTCTATATTGTTTTAACCAGTCAGGTTCATTCCGTGATGAAGAAATTTCTTCAACATGACTAGAATTAATTTGCGATAATGTTTGAGACATGATTAACCTAAATTGAAATTTGGGGTTTAACCCACGGAGTCATCCATTTCTAGTTTGATGAGTCTGTTTAATTCTACGGCGTATTCCATAGGCAACTCTTTTGTAAATGGTTCCATGAAACCATTAACAATTAAAGACAATGCTTCTTCTTCAGTAAAACCTCTAGTCATCAGATAAAAGATTTGTTCGTCTCCAATTTTTCCTACAGTTGCTTCATGTGTAATTGTGGCATCTTCTTGATTAATTTCCATGTAGGGATAAGTATCAGTCTTGGATGTATCATCTAACAATAATGCATCACATCTTACAGTAGCTTTTACATTAGTAGCGCCTTTTGCAACATTGAGTAATCCTCTATAAGTGGAGCGTCCATCTAATCTACTAACAGATTTTGATGTGATTTTTGATGTAGTGTTTGGTGCCAGGTGAACCATTTTAGCACCTGTATCTTGATGCTGGCCTTTTCCTGCAAATGCAATAGATAGTGTTTCACCATATGCTCTTTCACCCATCAAATAGATTCCAGGATATTTCATTGTAAGTTTACTTCCAATATTACCATCAATCCATTCTACTGTTGCACCTTCATATGCATAAGCACGTTTTGTAACTAGATTATACACATCACTACTCCAGTTTTGAATTGTAGTGTATCGTAATTTTGCATCTTTGTGTGCTACGAGTTCAACAACTGCTGAATGTAAAGACTCGGAGGAATATACTGGTGCAGTGCATCCTTCGATGTAATGAACTTCAGAGCCTTCATCAGCTATGATCAATGTTCTTTCAAATTGTCCAATGTTTTCAGCATTAATTCTAAAGTATGCTTGCAGTGGCATGTCAACTTTAACTCCTGGTGGAATGTAGATAAATGAACCACCACTCCAAACGGCACTGTTTAGTGCTGCAAATTTATTGTCTTCTGGAGGAATAATTTTACCAAAATATTTTTTGAAAATTTCAGGATATTGTTTTAGTGCAGAGTCAGTATCTAAAAACAAAACACCTTGTTTTGCCAAGTCTTCTCTAAGACTATGATAAACAACTTCAGATTCGTATTGCGCACCTACACCTGCCAAGAATTTCTTTTCAGCTTCTGGAATACCTAATTTATCAAAAGTGGCTTTAACTTCTGCTGGAACATCATCCCAATTCTTTTCAGTTTTTTCAGTTGCCTTTGCATAATAATAGATATTTTGAAAGTCAATAACACTTAGATCCCCACCCCAAGTTGGCATTGGTTTTTTCATAAAAATTTCATAAGATCGTAATCTAAAATCAAGCATCCATTGTGGCTCATCTTTCATTTTACTAATAGCAATAACAGTCTCTTTTGAGAGTCCTTTTTTGCTGAGATGCACATACAAGTCAGTAGAGTCTTTAAAATCATATTTTGAATAATCCATGTTTAGATTTTCAGTAGCCATGCAAACTATAACATCGTTATATTATAAATACATGAGGAAAAATAGGCACAGCTAAATAGCTTTAGCTAATCTTTGTAGGTTAAAATAATTATTCAATATTTTTTTAGTATTTTATTCGCTTTTGAAAAACTTTAGCCTCAGTTTGAATCATTTTTACTTTTAGATTATTTAGTATAGTTGTTGACTTTTTTCCCAAGATAATTCAAATAAAGAATCCATAATATCCACCAAAGTTTCAGAATCAGACCACCAAGCAAAAGTTTGATGTGTTGGATGATTTGCATTTCTCATAAACAACAACACTTCTTTTCTACCATTAATTACAAAACATTTGTTGTTTGAATCAGATGAAATTACATGAATTTTTTTCTTATCAATTTCAGACAAAAATTCAGGGGATTTATCAAAAGGTGAAATTATCAGTTTCAATTCCACAGCAGATTGTTCTACTGTATCAAAAATTTCAGAATGATAAAAACGATTTACATCGGATAAACTGCCAAATATTTTAAATTCACCATTACAAGATTTGATCATTTCTTGAATTTTATTCGTGATTGGACTAATGCCATGCAATAATTGCATTTTTTCAGATTTAGATTCATCAGTATCCACTATGAAGAATGGAACCTGTTTCCATAATTTTGAAAGGGATTCCTCTTTACCTGCCAAAGAATTAATTCTTTGTTGTTCTTGTTTTACTAATGTTTCAATAGCCTGTTTCATCTCCAACGCAGAATATGTTGTAGGGTGTGCAAGTTCTGCAATAACCAATCCCAAGTTCTGTAAAGAGTTTACAAGATGATATGTTTCAGTTCGAGGCAATTGAAGTGCCTTTGATATCTCAGATGCAGTCTTAGAACCATACTTTCCTAAATAGATAAACACCTTACTTTGGTTAGCAGTTAATCCAAAATTGATCAACTCATTTTTTATTTTTTCAAGAGTAAGCTTATGCTTGTATAATTCAGTACTTGAATCGTTATCAAATAGGGAAATTGGCGGTTCTACCATTAGTCCGTACTACATCATGGAGATTATATAAGGTTCTGGAATTTATCACACCTGAGATTGTCCGCAATGGTCATAATAGAAATTCGAATTGTTGGAAAACAATCCATTTAGTATATCTTTCAGCATTTACATAAAACAAAAAATGAAATATTGTAAAACGTTCTGATTATTTTATTTCATAAGATGGCTTTATTTTTCTAAAGTTTGCATAAACCCCAATATCATAAACAATCTTCAAAATTCCTCCAATAACAAATGGTGCAGAAAGCCACATAGATTGTATTATTGCACCAGTAATAGAGGGGCTAATAGATTGAGCAATATTTCTAGAGGTATTTGTGATTCCAGCAGCCGCAGTTCGTTCATTTTCTTCAACTACTGCAACAATGTATGCTTGTCTTGTTGGCACATCCATCTGAGACAAACTCATTCTAGCTAAAAATAATATCAATGCAACTTGAAAAGTAGGAGCAATTGCAACTAGAATCAAAAGAATGTTTGATGGGAGATGAGTAAACACCATAGTGTAAATCAATCCTATCTTATCTGCAATTTTTGCTGCAAAGAAAAACGAAATTGCTGTTAGGACACCTGCAACTGAAAAAATTATAGATAGAGTTGTAAGGTCAACCCCAAATTTTGTGAAAAACCAAAATGCAACAATGCTTTGAATTACAAAGCCACCTGCAAACGAATCCAATGCAAATAATGAAGATAGTTTTAGAACAATTTGTTTTGATTTAGGAGATAAGTTAGTTGAAAATGCTTTTGAGTCAATTGTTTTTTTAACTTCAATTTCTTTTGAAAAGAAAAAATAGATTACAACGACAGCGACTCCAGCAAACAGATAAATCAAAAATAATGGTTTGAATGAATTAATTATTGAGAACCCAAAATTTTCCTGGATTATTTGAGGCAAAGAAGCCAGTAAAACACCTCCGGCCATAGCAAAAGTTCCTATCATATTGTATAATGCAAAAATGCTATTTGTTTTTTTGATATTTTTTACAGTTTGTGGAAGAATTGCTTGCTCTAATGATAAAAATGCTCCAGTTTCTGAGCCTGTTACATTGATTGTTCCAATAAATGCAGCAATTATCAAGGCAAAATAATTTTCAGTGATTAAAAATACACATCCTGAAACGGTCATTAATGATGCATAAATGATTAGAACTTTTTTTCTTCCAATACGATCTGCAAAAAAGCTGGAAAATAAATTAAAAATAATACTATTGACAAGAGTTGCAGATAAAATAAATCCGATTAGGAGTTCATCAAATCCAAGTAATTTGAGATAAATTGCCAAGATCATACTCAAAAATCCAAAAGAGAAAGTTCTGATAATTCTGGCAGAAATTATCAATTTCCCATCTTGGGTTAGCCAATTTAAAATCAAATCATGTATTCAAATAAAACATCCAGATTAGTCTCTTGTGATTAAAATCAAATGAAATTTCGTTCAAAAATGTCTACATTGTAATAAAAAATATTAAGTAATCATACTTTGGTTCAAAACAATATGAAAAAAATCCTTTTTGTCTGTGTTGAAAATGCAGGAAGAAGTCAAATGGCTGAAGGATTTTTTAGGAAATATCTACCAGAGGGTTTTGAACCAATAAGTGCAGGTACAAAACCAAGCAACAAAGTAAACCCAATTGTAATTCAAGTAATGAAAGAAGTAGGCATAGATATTTCAGAGCAGACACCAAAATCAATTTCAAATGACATGATTAAAAATTCAAAAGTTGTAAACATGGGATGTATTGATAAAGCATCATGTCCTGCATTGTTTTTGGAAAATGTGGAGGATTGGAATATTCCAGACCCTAAAGAGAAACCAATAGAACAAGTAAGAGAAATTAGAGATCAAATAGAAAAGAAAGTCATAGAGTTTGTATCAAATCTATAAAATAATTAAAATTAGATATTAAAAATTGTTGAAAAAACTAAGATTGTTTTGCAGTTGCAGTTGCCTTTGGTGGTGCGTTTATTGGGTCAACTGTGATTGTAACAGTGTCAGTACTTGCTCTGTCATTGTTATCATATACTTTGAGTTCAAAGACTAGAACTTTGACTTCGCCATTAGCCACTGTTGGAGATGTAAATGATGGATTTGTTGAAGTTGTAGATGATAACACTACAGATTCACCAGAAACTTGTTTCCACATGTAAGATAATGTCTGGCCTTCAGGATCATTGCTCTTTGAGCCATCTAGTGAAATTTTGACATTTTCATCTACAATTTGATCAGGACCTGCATCTGCGATAATTGGTAGATTCAAGACATTTACAACATTAATCTTCATGCTGTCAGAACCGGTTAATCTACCGTCAGATGCACTACAAGTCATAGTGATTGTTTCGTTTTTAGTAGTATGAGGAAGTGTCACAGTTGTACTTGCAGATGTCTTATCAGTAATTACAGCATCACTTGTTGTAGACCATAAGAAAGTGACTCCATCTCCGTCAGGATCACTTGCAGTACACAACAAATTCACTGTAGAGTTTTCATCAGCAGTTTGATCAGCTCCTGCATCCACAATAGGTGCACTGTTTTCTGGAACTACCAAAATGATTAATTGGTCAGAATTACTTTGATTTGCATTATCAGTTACAGTTAATTGGAATACTAGACGTTTAGTTTCACCAGAAGCTACTGCTGGGGCTTTGAATGAAAATGATGGCTTTGTAGTATCAAATGTTACAGAATCTCCTGCTACTTGTTTCCAAGAATATGTTAGTGGACCATTCTCAGGATCAAAGCCTGTACCTGTGATATCAACATTAGATCCTCCAATGACCTTTCTATCAGGACCTGCATTTGCTCTTGGTGGCATGTTGACTTTGGTAACGGTTACAGTAGTATCATCTTTAGCAGAGTTTCCTTGTGAATCACTTACAGTTAATTCAAAAGATAATTTTTCAGAGGTACCGCTAATAGTTGGACTAAAGAAATAGACATCAGATGAAGTTCTTTGGTAAATATTAACATTCATTCCAGAGATTTGTTTCCAAGAATAATGTAAAGCACTATTGTCTGGGCCTGTACCAGTTCCAACTAATTTAACTTGGACATTTTCATTTACAGTTTGATCAGGACCTGCGTCAGCTGTTAGAGAAGCATCAGCAGGAATTACTTTAACTAGTGCTAATGCATTTGCCCAACCATTTCCAGCAGAGTAACCAGTGACTTGGAAGGATAGAATCATTTCAGATTTATCAGGAAGTTGAGGTGCTGTAAATTGAACAGATGGACCAGTGTAAGAGTTTAAGGTTACTCCAGTTCCAATCAACTGAACCCAAGAGTAAGAAATTGGTGCACCGTTAGATGTTTGTCCAGTGGCACTAAGTGTAACTTGTTCTCCTTCATGTACAGTTTGCATTGGTCCTGCATTAATTGAAATTAATTTATTTGAAAGAAGACCAGATAATGGGATAACGCTGACAGTATCACTTGCAGTACCACCAAATCCATCATCAACAGTTAGTTCAAATGTTAAAGGTTTAGTTTGAGTGAAATCAATACCCATTGGGAGAATTTGAATATATTTTCCAGTTGTAGAAGCTAATTTTATTGGTTGACCAGATATTTGTTTCCAACTATAAGTCAATGTATCACCATCAGGATCCAAAGCACTACTAACTAGAGTAACAACATTAATGGTTTTGAAGACTACTTGATCTCGTCCTGCACTAACTATTGGAACGTGGTTAACTGGATTTACAACAACTTCAACTGTAGCAGAGTCATTTGCACCTTGTGGGTCAGTTACAGTAAGTGTAAATGTAAGAACTTTAACTTCGCCATTTTTTACTTCAGGGGCCATAAATGTTGGTTCTGCAACATCATATGAGGATAAAGTTACAGGGTCACCATCAACTTGAACCCATTTGTAAGTTAAGACATCAGTAGGATCTGGGTCGATTCCTTTACCAACTAAAGTTACAGGTAAATTTTCAAGTACTTCAACAGAGCTGGTTTCAGCAAAAGAGTAAGAAGTAGTTCCAACTACAAATACACTAAAAACTACGGATAATAAGATAATTTGTGAATTCACTGTCTAATGATAAAATATTGGTGATATATTAACTATTCATATAACAAGTACTAAGTTAATAGATCGAAAAAAGTCCGATACCAGTTCTAAAAAAGGAAAGCAGACTCTAGCGATCAGATAATCTAAAAAATCACATTAAAATCCAAAGTCAAC
Organism: Nitrosarchaeum sp.; assembly: GCA_035455105.1. Taxonomy (GTDB): domain Archaea; phylum Thermoproteota; class Nitrososphaeria; order Nitrososphaerales; family Nitrosopumilaceae; genus Nitrosarchaeum. Next base: position 66 of record DATIFS010000037.1, on the reverse strand, counting down.
AAATTGAAGTATAAGCTAAAAAACAGGGAGAAAATAATTTAGAAAAACTATGCTACTGAAAAAATA
>DATIFS010000036.1:0-6430 GCA_035455105.1 Nitrosarchaeum sp. | reverse complement strand
TTTGAATATTCATAAGTTGCAGGTTCAATGACGTCACTTATAATTACAATTGCAGTTCGTGTTATTTTTTCATCTCTAACTTTTTTTGCAATATCATTTAATGTTCCTTTGATAATTTTTTGATCATCCCAGCTTGCCCTGTATACAACTGCAACAGGTGTGGATTTTTTGTATCCTCCTGCAACTGCTTCTGTTACAATCTTTGAAAGTAAATGAACACTAAGATAAAAGATCATAGTTGCCTTATGCTTTGCAAGCTCTGAAATTTTTTCTCGTTTTGGTACTTTAGTTCTAGACTCTGCACGAGTTACAATAATAGTTTGAGTCACACCAGGCAATGTAAGTTGAATCCCAAGTGCTGCAGCTGAGGCTAAAAATGAAGTAATTCCAGGAACCACTATAGATTTAATTCCTTTTTGTTCAAGATTGTCTATTTGTTCTTTAATTGCACCATAAATTGATGGATCACCATCATGTAATCTAATTACTAACTTGTCATTTTTTGCATTTTTGTAAAGCAAATCAAAGATTTCTTCTCTAACTAAACCTGCTGCATCATGTAGTTTTCCTTTTTTACACAATTTTAGAATTGGTAAAGGGATTAAAGATCCTGAATAAACCACAACATCTGCTTTTTGAATTAATTTTTTTGCTTTGATTGTAATTAGTTCAGGATCGCCTGGACCGCATCCTACAAAATAAACTCTAGACACGCTTTACCACCAAGATTGAAAAATATTTTGTAGTTAGTGTTCCATCATTTACTTGACCCAAAGTAAGTTTTCTAATGATTTCATTTTCTGTTCCAAGATCTTGTCCGATTGCAAAAATAGAATTATCAGGAAAGCCAGCTTCCTTTAGCACTTCAATTACTTTATCAAAATATCTACCATCTTTTAGAAATACCATCGTCTCAGAATTTTTTGCAATTTCCTTTACTGCACTTAAATCATAACATGATGGAATTATCGCAACTTTTTCTGAGCCTTCTGCAATACTAACACCAACTTTTGCAGCAAAAGTAAACATAGAAACAATTCCTGGAATTACACTGATTTTAATTTCAGGATGATTTAATTCAATATCTTTATGCATGTAAATCCAAGTGCTGTACAAATATGGATCACCTATTGTAAGGTATACAACATTTTTTCCTGTCAAAACTTTATCGGCCATAATCTTTGCATTTTTTTTCCATGTTGCTTCAAGAATATCTTTATCTTTTGTCATTGGAAAGATTAGTTTGATAATCTCTTGATTTTTTGATTTATCAATTAGCGAAGATACGATAGAAAGTGCAATGCTTGGTCTGTCTTCATTTGATGCAGGACACATTATGGTATCAGCATTCTGAATTGCTTTAGCAGCCTTTACTGTAAGTAATTCTGGGTCACCAGGACCAACTCCAATTCCAATTAATTCAGGCATGAAAAATATGATTTTCTTCCCAATTAAAAATCTAGATTAGATTTTTGTTGCAGAAATTATTGTGACTGGATTTCTAGCAAGCATCATGGTACCTTTTGAGGTCTTTCTGCTCTTAGAGATGGTAACCTGAGTGATATCTATTGAATCAAATTGTGATTTCTCAAGAATTTGTAATACAGAGTACAAAGTTTCAATTAGGATGATTCCAATAACAATTCGCCCCCCAGACTTGAGTTTGTTCTGACATAAATTGATAATTTCTCCAGTATCACCACCAGTTCCCCCAATGAATATGGCGTCAGCTTGATCAAAACTCAAGATCTTTTCTTTTGCATTACCAAGTATTACAGAAATATTTCTTAGTCCAAATTTCTCAATATTTTTTTTTGTCAATTCAATTGCATTTACATCATAATCTATTGCAATTACTTTGCCTGTCCCAACTTGGATTGCAGCTTCGATAGATATTGAACCACTTCCACAACCAATATCATATACAGTATACCCTGGACAAAGTCTTGCCTTGCTAATTTGAATTACACGTACTTCTTCTTTTGTTATCGGTACATTTTCAGATCGCTCAAAGGCATCATCTGGAATTCCCGGTGTTTTAAAATTCCACATAACTCAAAATTCTTATGAGATTGGAGGAATACTAGTTGGGATAGAACCGGCGTGCACTATAGTATATGTTAGAATCCAAACAAACAAGTAAATGAAAATATAACTTCCTAATCCTTGCATTACAATTTTTTTTCTATCAGATGATGGTAATTGTATCTTCATTGATTTTGCAATAAATACAGTTACAATAAATACGATTATCATAAATACGATTGATGCCCATCTTCTCTCTTCTCCTTGTATATCTTCAAAGAGAAAAGTTGCCAGAGTTCCAGCAATCACTGCAAATCCAACTCTTAACCAAAATAATCTATCTAATTTCTTGTCTTTTTCACTTTTTCCATCTGGGCTTATGATAGGCTCTGTAGCCTCTGAATCACTTGATTCTGTCTCTGGAGTTTTGTTTTCATCCTTTATGGACTCTATTTTAGAATCTTCAGGATCAGGTGTTGGTTCAGATTTCTTTTTTTTGAATTTTGCCAAGTAAATTTCTAGGTTGACTTTGCTTAGCCTTGTTTAAAATCTTTGGTCACAAAATGAGCATAAAATAGAGTAAGAGTATAATTTCAGATACAAAATAGATTATTGTGACTCTTGCAGGAATAGAACTACGTTATTTAGTGAATCAGATTTCAGAGACAGCACAGGACTACTATGTAAGTAACATCTATGGTGTAACAAAAGATAGCATACTATTCAAACTTCATCACACTGAAAAACCCGATATCTATATGATGATATCAACTTCTGGAGTTTGGTTGACATCTGTAAAAATTGAACAGATGGAACCAAATAGATTACTAAAAAGACTACGAAGTGATCTACTACGATTAAAACTAAAAAAAATAGAGCAAATTGCATCAGAGAGAATTGCGTATTTTACTTTTGAAGGATTTGATAAAGAGTTTGTAATTGTTGGTGAATTTTTTGGTGATGGAAATATTTTGATATGTAATAATGAGATGAAGATTCTTGCATTACAGCATTCCATTGATGTAAGACATAGAAAGCTTGGTGTTGGTTTAGTGTACACACCACCACCTCTTAATGGCTTAGATGTAATTAATCTAACAGAATCTGACTTTGAAGAGATAAAGACATCAGATTTAACTGCAGGAAAATGGCTTGGACGAACATTAGGGTTGCCAAAAAAATATGTTGAAGGAATATTTGAAATATCTAATATTGATTCAAAAATTTTAGGAAGTAATCTAACATCTGAGCAAAGAAAAAAACTCTATGATACAACAAAAAAAATTGTCACAGATGTAGTTACAGGTAAGCATGAACCTGTAATTATTAGAAACGAAAAACCAGAAATAATTCCTATCAGATTAGGAAAGTTAGATGATAGGTGCACGGTTGTTAGTAGTTTTATCGAAGGTCTAGATACTGTCTTTACAGAAAATCTTGTAGAGGTAGGTAAATCAATTCAAACTGGTAGCTCCGATAAGAAAATAAAAGAATTAGAAAGTCAGTTAGCAGAACAGGAAAAAGCAATAGAAACAGTAAAAGAAAAATCACATCACATAACAATTGTTGCAAATTCTTTTTTTGAGATGATATCAAAAGGCATTACGTCTATTGAAGATCCAAAAGTAGAAGAAATTTTGTCAACTCATAATTCTAAATTGAATAAAGAGAAAGGAATTACACTAATTATAGTTGATGATGAAAAGATAAAGATAAACTCACAATCACCATTACAATCAATTGCATCAGTATTATTTAATGAAGCAAAACGGAAATCAGGTGCAATAAAATCAATTGAACAAATTAAAATTAACACACAGAAAAAACTAGCAAAGTTACAAAATAAAGCAGAGACTGAAAAAGAATCTGTTTCATTTGCAGAAATCAGAAAAAAGAATTGGTATGAGAGATACAGATGGTTTTTCACATCAGATGGAATTCTTGCAATAGGTGGCAGGGATGCTCCATCAAATTCTGCTGTAGTAAGAAAACATTTAGGGAAAAATGACAAGATATTTCATGGTGATATTTTTGGATCTCCATTTTTCATTCTAAAGGATGTAGAAAATCCACCTCCAGCTAGTCTAAACGAAGTTGCTCACGCAACTGTTTGTTTTAGCAGAGCGTGGAGAGAGGGAATGTATGGTGTAAGCGCATTTTGGGTTAATCCTGAGCAGGTAAAAAAATCAGCTCCAAGTGGACAATTTCTTCCAAAAGGATCTTTTACCATAGAAGGGCAACGAAATTTTGTCAAGATATCTACTCTCAAATTAGCTGTGGGATTAATGCCACAAGGAGATGATTATGTTGTTACGTGTGGTCCTCCTGAGCCAATTAAAAAAAAATCTATCTGCTATGCAATAATTGAGCCACATGGATTAGAAATGGTAGATGCTGCAAAAAAAGTTAGATTGGAATTTCTAAAATTAGAAGAGGATATTGTAAAGAAAATCAACATAGATGATTTTGTTCGTGCACTTCCAGCAGGAGCAAGTCAGATTACAGAGATAGGTTTAGGAAATGCCTCTTAAAACGAGTGATGAACCAAAATTTTTTGTTGATGCAATGTTAGGAAATATTGCAAAAAAATTAAGGCTGTTAGGCTATGATTCACAATATTTTTCAGATATTGATGATGAAAAATTAATCCATATTGCAAGAAAAGAAAAAAGAATAATCATTTCAAAAGATGAAGAATTGATTAAAAGAACACAAAAACTTGGTATAAAATCAATTTATATCACAGAAAAAGAAGAAATTGAACAATTTTTAGAAATAATTACCAGTGTAAATTTAAAAAAAATTCAAATTAATGGTAATACCGCAAGATGCCCCAAATGCAATTCAATAACTGAATCAATAGATAAAAACGATATCAAAGGAGAAAGTCCTGTTGCAGTTTTTAACTTAAATGACATATTTTGGAAATGTAAATGTTGCAATCAATTGTATTGGGAAGGTACACATATTAAAAATTTGCAAACATTTGTAGGTAAAGTAAATGAAAGATTATAATTTATCAAAAGATGATGGTCATACTCTTGTAAAAACTGCTAGAAAAGTTGTAACTGAATATCTAAAAAATAATACAAAACTAAAATTAGAAAATAAATTTAAAAATAATTTTTCTTTTAAATCAGGTATATTTGTTACTCTAAATAATAATCTTGGCTTAAGAGGTTGTATTGGATATCTTTTACCAGATAAATTACTGTTTAATGCATTAGAAGATGCAGCAATTGCAGCTGCAACAGAAGATCCAAGATTTCCTCCTGTCAAATATGATGAATTGGATTCAATTACATTTGAAGTAACTATACTTACACCACCCAAAAAAATTATTGTGAGTAACCCCAAAGAATATTTGTCACAGATCAAAGTTGGAAGAGACGGATTAATTGTGAAGAATGGATTTTATTCAGGATTACTCTTACCACAAGTTCCAATTGAGTATGGATGGAATGAAGAAGAGTTTCTAGAGCATACATGTCAAAAAGCTGGATTACCAAAAAATTATTGGAAAAACTTAGATACAGAGATTCAAAAATTTGAAGGGATTGTCTTCAAAGAAGAATATCCAAATGGCCCAATTATTAGAGAAGTGTTACAAGATTAGAAGAATCAGTATCTAGTAAGATCTTTTGTCCAGTTTGAAGGGATGAAAATATTTTATCATCTACTAAAAGTGGAATGTTTGCAAGTGCACATCCAGTTGCAACAGTTAGATCTGCTTTTTGACAAATCATTGCAAGTGGTGCAGTATTATTTGATTTGATAGAATAAATTGTATATGCACCTACGCTGCTTCCTACTCCAGACGGAAAAACAAGAATAGAATTTTTAATAGATTTATCATATAGTTCATGATTTTTGTCACTAATTATGCCTGTTTTTTTATTTACTGTACCTAAAAAATTAATCGGAGTATTGGATTTGAGAATTATTCCTTGTGTCTTTCCTTTAACCAAAATTTTCATCTTGTTTCATCTTCAACTATTTGTGATAATGATTTAAGATTTACATTGACACCGTTAGAGTTTTTGAGATAAAATGCACCCTTGATACTATTTGTAGTGACAGAATCTACATCTTTTTTGCTAATCAACGGAGTTAAACATGTGCAACAGTCAGAGAGAATTTCACATCCTGCTCTTTCAAGCTCATTTGTATAGCCAATTTTTCTTGCTTGTTCCTTTACAATTCTAGGACAAAAGATCATGCATCTTTTTTTAAATGAACGACCCTTTAGTTTACCAGTAAGATCTGATATTTCATCTAATCCTAATTGTGGACTACCAAGTGTGATCAAGTCACCTTTCTCGGCAGTATTTAGTTCATCGTAAACATTTTGCATTTCTTTTTGATCAAAGTCAACTTTTTCACATCCTGGATCTCCATCACCAAA
>DATIFS010000035.1:0-9481 GCA_035455105.1 Nitrosarchaeum sp. | reverse complement strand
AACTTTTGGTGCTTTAGCAACTTTTGGTGCTTTAGCAACTTTTGGTGCTTTAGCAACTTTTGGTGCTTTAGCAACTTTTGGTGCTTTAGCAACTTTTGGTGCTTTAGCAACTTTTGGTGCTTTAGCAACTTTTGGTGCTTTAGCAACTTTTGGTTTTGCTTTTATCACTATTACCTCTTCAACTTCTTGTTGATTATCAGCAATTGCTTTTGCTTCAATAGAATCAGCTTCTACTCTAGCACGAAGTTTTGCTTTGTATTTCAGGTTTCGTGGTTTTGTTCTTAATCTGTATCCACAACATGGACACCATAGACCTTCCCATTTGATGAATATTTCACAAATTTGACATCGTCGTTGTCCAGAAGCATACCTTCCAGTTCCTACAGGCTTTTGAGCCTTGTATCTAACGCAAATTCCTTTACAAGTCATCTTGGTAATTTATCATAGAATTCATATCTATATAAGGATGGATCGATGAAATTTTTATAAAATCAATTAAAATCACGAAATAATTTCAATTTATAGCACGATCAATATCATTTGTTTGCAAGAAAAACACAAAATCTTCAATAAATATGTATAGCTTATTGAAATATATATCTAAGAAAAAGTCATGGTAAATCAATAATATAATTAAAAAGCAATAGGAAAAAAATTACACATATGTTTTTCATAACATATCATAAAATTAATTTAATTTTTACAATTCAGATTAAATTATAATAAGTTACCCAGTTATAGAAAGAGGTAAAATAGAATATCGATATCCTTCTCTTTGTAAGATATATTTTGCTGAAAGCATGTCACGTTTTCCTCGTTGATTAAAATTTTTAATTTTTAGACTGGTTTTATGTTCATCAATAAATTCTAATTCAAAAGAAGAGCAGAATCTAAGATTAAGCATTGTAACTATTTCTTTTGCAATATTCATATTTCCATTGCCAATTTTGATAATCTTACGTTTTGCTCTTAAACTACTTAAAACTTCAATTATATGTAATACTAATTCTTCTACCGATGAATTAAAAGAACTTTCAATCTCGCGTCCAAAATAAAATATTGAAAGCCCTATTCTTTGTCCAGGATCAACTCCGATAACAAGATCCTCATCATAACCTAAAGAGAGTTTTTGAATCATTAATCCTTTAATAACTGTAGGATGCTGTTCGAAAACATCTTCATGCAATATGGGTTTTTCACATTCTATAGGAGCTTCTTTTCTTGTTGTCAAAACCAAATGTCCATCATAATTTGGAATATCCTCAGGAAATATGGAATCAAAAGATAATTTTAACTTCTTTAAGGAATTTGAAAATCTATAGTATGGTTTACCATATATGGTAGCAATTCCAATACGGGCATTAAGTAATGGATCGATGTATTAGTGGAGTAGAATATTAGATTTAGGTTTATGCCTTCAAAACAGTTGACACGACATGTTTGACTGCTTCATCAAAATGTGCATCTATATTTGATTGAATTTCTGATAGTTTTTGTTGGCCTTCTTTGGTGATTTTTGAAGATTCAGCAGTAGCCTTTGTTTTAGCGGCATTAATTATTACTTCAGCTTCCTTTGTAGCTATTTCTCGTGTCTTGTCTAAAAGTTTGTCAATTTCGTTTAATGCCTTTACAGTCATCTGTTTTTTCATTTCTGCAACTTTACCGTTAAGTGAATCCAGATCATCTTCTAATCCTTTTAATGATTGAATAATTCCAGTTACTTTTGATTCAGCCACATTGCTCATGATATATCGATTTCCTCAAATCCATTACTTAAATCATTCAATTTTGACGTATTTTTAGGCACAAACAGAAACAAAAATTATCCAGAAGTTAAAAGTAAAATTGCTCTTGCTAGATCGCCTTTAGCTTCTTCTAGAGCATTTTTGGCCTTTTCTTCATCAACACCAGCTTGTTGACTAACTAATTGGATATCTTCATCAGAAAATATAGGTACTTCTAATTCTCGTTCCTCATAACTGTCTGCAGTAACTGTAAAAATAGAATTGTCTTTTGCCTTCATTTCTGTTACTGCCGGTTTTGATACAATAATCTCTTTTTTATCAGTCTTGATAATTACTTCTTGGACATTAGGAATCTCTTTCATATCAAGTCCCATTTTATCCATCATTCTTCGCATTTCACGATTACCGCCACGCATCATGTTGATGATTCTCCATTACGACTTTTTAAACTATCTCTGACTCTAATTGCCATTCCTCTATTAAAATCAGAAATCATTTCAGAAGACAAAATTGCTTTTCCCACTGCAATTACTTGATCTTTATACAGTATTGGCGTATCAGATGCAATTCTTATGTTTTTTCCACACCATACAACATGCTTACAAAATACAGACTTACCTTCTTTAACAAATGGTGCAGCGTCTTGATTTATTTCCAAACAATTTTCTCTGAATTTCTTACTTTTTAACAAAATTTGAGCAAAATGAGGAGTAATGGCAAGACCACCATCAATTCTCAGTGTACATAATAATTTTCCTTGATGAGTTACAGTTCTAATCCTACCAGTTTTTCTTGAAAAAGTCATTTCAATATTTTTAGGTAAATATTTTGAAACACCATTTCCAAATAGTGCATCAAGCGTATACTTTAATTTTAGAATTTGATCCATATTCGTGATACAATTTTTTCTAAATATTAGTTCAATGTTTTCGTATACTATTGAAACCAAACTATATAGATTGTATTATTTAACATAGTTTATGGAAGAAAGAGAGGAAACACGAAAAATTCAGTTTACAGGCAAGTCATCGTATATAGTTTCACTACCAAAACAGTGGATCATAGATCTGGGATTGAAACAAGGAGATCAAATCAGAATGATTAGAAAAGATTCACAGACACTAGAAATCTATCCCCCAAAATTTGAAACCAGATCTCAAAAAAAAGAAGAGGCAGTAATAGAGATAGAAAATGAGGAAACATCAGCTATTGTAAGAAAATTAATTTCGCTGTATTTTTTAGGTTATAAAACAATTAATGTCAAACCAAAAACTGGTAGGTTGAATCCTAGTCAAAGAAATGCAGTAAAAGAAGCTGTAAAAAGAATGTTGATGGGATCTGAAATTATTTCAGATTCAAGTAGTGGAATTATGGTTCAGGTTCTTGTAAATTTATTAGAACTCTCAGTAGATGGTGCGATAAAACGAATGATCCATCTAGCTAAATCAATGTCAAACGATGCAATTTTAGCAATGAGTGAAAATAATTTGGAGCTTGCACAAGAAGTAATTAACACAGATGATGAAGTAGATCGATTTGGATTTTATATTATTCGACAATTAAAAATTGCAATTCAAAATGAACACATGTTAAAAGAGATGGGATTTAAAAATGCAAGAGATTGTCTCGGATATAGATTAGTTGTAAAAAATATTGAGAGAACTGGAGATCATGCATTATTTATTGCAAAGGACATATTAGAATTTAAAAAACCAGTCAAAAAAGAAATAGTAGAAAAAATTAAGGAGATGAATGAATTTGTGTTATCTGTACTAGATGATGCATGTTTAGCATTGTTCAAAGAGGATTACATGCAAGCTGAAAAAACAATTGAAAAGACAAAGGAGATAATAAAATATGAGAGAAAAATTAGAGATGCATCAAAATTACTCAAAGAGGAAGAAGATGTTTATAGAGTTAGAAGAATAACGGAAAATATTAGAAGAGTTGCAGAATATGCTAGCGATATAGCAGAAATTGTTCTTAATATGAACATAGAAAAATCATTAAAGAAAGTATCGTAATCATGCGTAGAAATAGGTGTCAAAATTAAATTGTTAGACGACAAAAAAGAATTTCCAGATTGGGATATTTTCTATAAACAAAACGATGTAAAAACTATGCCATGGTATGAAAAGAATTTAGATTTAGACATGGTTAAAGAAATTCAGTACATAGATAAAGGAAAATTTTTAGATCTTGGTACAGGACCAGGAACACAAGCAATAGAATTAGCTAAAAATGGATTTAATGTAACTGGTTCTGACATATCTCCATCTGCTATTAAAAAAGCCAAATTATCTACAAATAATGTAAATTTTGTAATAGATGATATTCTTAATTCAAAGTTTGAAGGAGAATCTTTTGATTATATTTTAGACAGAGGATGTTTTCATGTATTATCTATAGATGAAAGAATTATGTATCTTAGTCAAATAAAACGAATTTTAAAAAAAAATGGAGTAATTTTTTTAAAATGCATGAGTAAAAATGAAAAAAACATACCAGATGATAAAGGACCTCATAAATTTGACAAAGAGGAAATACTCAGTTATTTTAAGAATGATTTTGAGATTAAAAAATGCAGAGATACTGTTTATTATGGAACGCTTAAGCCATTACCAAAGGCACTCTTTTTTGTAATGAAAAAGTCTAAAGAGTTAACTTGAGTAACATGTAGGAATATTGTAAATAAAATGAATTCTGCAATACTGATTACATATGATAAAGAAGATGCAGTTTCTGAAGCTATAGGATTGTGCGATGCTGCAGGAATACAAGTCATACATACAATAAGACAACATTTTCTAAAAAGACCAAAGTATGGAATAGGTGGTGGAGTTTTAGAGAAACTACAAGAGATTGCAGAAAAACTCAAACCAGATGTTATTGTTTTTGATGAAATACTAAAGCCAAGTCAAAATTATAATTTAGCATCTGTATTACATAGAGAAATTTTAGATAGAGAGGCATTAATTCTAGAGATTTTTGAAAGTAGAGCATCAAGTGCTGAATCTAAATTGCAAGTAAAGTTGGCCCAACTACGATATGAAATGGTAAGAGCAAAAGAAAAAGTGCGTCTTTCTAGTATGGGAGAACAGCCAGGGTTTATGGGAATAGGAAAATTTGAGATTGATGTTTATCATAATGACATAAAGCATAGAATGCAGACAGTAAAAGAAAAACTCGAAAAATCTGGAAAACAAAGAGAGCTTCACAGACAAGGAAGGAAGAGACTAGGATTCAAAACAATATCTCTTGCAGGATATACTTCATCTGGAAAAACTACATTGTTTAATAAAATTACAGGTGAATCTAAAGAACAAAGTAAAAGTCTATTCACAACTTTATCTACTACTACAAGAAGATTTTCAATTGATCATGAACCATTTTTAATTGCAGATACTGTTGGATTTATCAGTAAATTACCTGCATACATGATTGATGCATTCAAATCTACGTTAGAAGAATTGATTCATACTGATATCATTATACTTGTAGTAGATATCAGTGATTCATTATTTGAATTGAAAAAGAAATTTGCTAGCTGTATGAGAACTTTAAGTGAATTAGGAGTTGAAATGGATAAAATAATTTTTGCTTTGAATAAATCAGATTTATTGACAACAGATGAAATTGAAGAAAAAATAGAAATTCTTAATTTAAAAGAGTATAAAAAAAGAATTGCAGTATCTGCTAAAACAGGAAATAATATCACTGAATTAAAAAATCTAATCAAAGATATCATTCAGAGTCAAAAATTACCAGAATACAAAAAAGATTCTTGGAGGGAGTTTCATAGTTCTTATGGCAATTGAGGTCGTAAGAATTGGGCAACGTCTTGTTAGAGATGACAGAGTAACTACACATGTGGCTTTAGTTGCAAGAGCTTTTGGTTGTACGAAAATATTCATGACCGAAGTAAATCCAGAAATCAAAGATACTTTAGAAAAAATCAATAAAACATGGGGTGGAAATTTTGTTGTTGAGTTTATTGATAATTGGAAATCAATTATAAAAAAGAAAAAAGAAGATTACAAAATAGTTCATCTCACTATGTATGGAGAAAATATCAACGATGTAGATGATCAGCTTAGAAAAGAAAAAAATTTGTTAATAGTAGTAGGTGCAGAAAAAGTACCTAGGGAAATCTATGAACTTGCTGACTATAATGTCGGCATAGGGAATCAACCTCATTCAGAAATCAGTGCATTAGCAATAATTCTTGATCGTATTCAAAATGGAAAGCAGTTTAAAACTAGTTTTCCAGGGGCAAAAAGAAAGATCATACCCACAAAAAAAGGTAAAAATGTACTTGTTAGTGGAACAAGGGATTAATAATAGAAAATCATCAGTCATTAGAGTTGGTAGACAAATACGAAGACCCTTTTGTTAGAATTGCTTCCATGATAGGAGGAGACGAGTATCTCAAGGTTGCAAGATCACTTTTGAAGGCTGAAGATGCTACGGACGAAGAAATTGCAAGTTCTACAGGCTTGAGAATCAATATGGTTAGAAAAGTTTTGTACGATCTATTTGGAAAATCACTTATCACTGGAATTAGAGTAAAAGATGAACGTAAAGGATGGTTTGTGTACAGATGGAGAACACGAAGAGAGGAAGTAGAACATTTCATAGAAAGTCAGAAAAAGAAAATTACAGAAAGACTACAACAAAGATTTGATTATGAAAATTATTCAGATTTTTATCATTGCGGTAATGAAGATTGTAACAGAGTTACATTTGAAGATGCATTAGAAGGAATGTTCAAGTGTCCATCATGTGGAAATGTTTTGAATTTAAAGAAGAACGATAAATCAAAAAAGGCATACTCGAAAAAAATTGATGAAATTAAAAAAGATATGCAGCAGACATTCTAACATAAATACAATATTTAGAAAAAATACAAACAAATTATGAATTTATCACTATTATCGTTAGTTTTCATACAGAATATTTAGAGAGCATCTAAAAATCTGATAAAGAGGTTACTGAATTAAATAGGAGAATTTGGTGAGGAGATCCTGAATCAAATAAGTACAATAAATCCAGCAACTGGTAAAGAAATTGCAAAATATACTGCAATGGATAAAGACCAAATATTTCAGATAGTTGGAAAGGCAAAAAGAGCTTTTCCAGAATGGAAAAAAGATTATGAAAAACGTAGAAGTTACATCTACAATTTAGTTGAATATTTAAAAAAGAACAAAATGGAATTGGCAAAAGTTGCAACATCTGAAATGGGAAAAACAATCAAAGAATCAATTGGTGAAGTTGAAAAATGTGCATGGGCATTAGAATATTATGCTGATAATGGAGACAGTTTACTTGCTGATGAAGTATTAAACACAGATGCAAGGAAAAGTTTTCTCACTTTTGAACCACTTGGAGTTATTGGTTCTATTATGCCCTGGAATTTTCCTTATTGGCAGGCTCTGAGATTTGCAGCACCATGTTTAATGGCAGGAAATGTAATAGTAATGAAACCAGCTAGTGTAACTATAGGATCAGGTATTGAAATCGAAAAAGCATTTGTGGAATCAGGTGTACCAGATGGAATATTTCAAACAATGATAGGAAGTGTAGAAGCTGCAAATCACTTGATTGATTCAGATGTTAATGCAGTTACATTTACAGGAAGTACGATTGCAGGTGCTAAAGTAGGTCAAAGAGCTGCAGGTAACTTGAAGAAATGTGTTTTGGAACTTGGAGGAAGTGATCCATTTATTGTTTTAGATGATGCTATAATTGAAAAAGCTGCAGATGGTGCTGTTAAAGGCAGATTCATCAATTGTGGTCAAAGCTGTGTTGCATCAAAAAGATTCTTTGTTGGAAAAAATATTGCTAAAGATTTTATTGAATTATTTATCAAAAAAGCATCTCAATTAAAAGTTGGAGATCCTTCTTTAATTGAAACTGATATAGGGCCTTTATCAAGTAAAGGTGGTTTAGAAACAATTTCAGGAATTGTTGAAGATGCAAAAGCAAAAGGTGCTGAAATTCTTTTAGGCGGTTCAGAAATTGATGGGGATGGATACTTCTATCAACCAACAATTCTTACAAATGTTAAACCAAATATGAGAATTGCAAAAGAGGAGACATTTGGTCCTGTTGCTCCAATAACAGTAGTTGAAAATGAAAGTGAGGCTGTAAAATTAGCAAACAACACAGAATTTGGATTAGGAGCAAGTATTTGGACGAAAGATTTAGCAAAAGCTGAAAAAATGTCTAGGCGAATAGAATCTGGGATAGTTAGTGTCAATAATGTAGTGATTTCAGATCCAAGAATTCCATTTGGTGGAATAAAACATAGTGGATTTGGAAGAGAATTATCCAGATATGGGATTATTGAATTTGTAAATATTAAATCAGTTAGATTCTATGATAATCTAAGCCATCATCATTACGTGGAATAATTACTCATTTTCTTCGTCATAATCACATTCTTCTAATTCAATGTGTGTTGGACTACCATTTTCATCAAAATAAATTTCAATACATATGTCAGAGGCCAAAGTTGAGGCTAATGTTTCAGCTAAATTTTTAGGGAAATTATCAAAAGTATTAGAATTTGAGGATTTGTATTCAGTAATTTCATCATCATGATAGAAATCAATTTCTATATCTCCATTTGTGTATTTTCTGACTCCTACTACTTGACCAAATATACTATAAGACAAATCTAATTTCCTTGTTGAGAAACATCTCTAGATAAAGTTTCAGCTAATTGCTCAAAATGTTCTCTAGTTTTACCAGTTTCTTTTAATTTTGTTTTCTCAATTTCGTTTAGTTCTTGATCTATTTTTTTAGAAACATATTGTAAACGTGCTTCAGCCATCATAAACAATTTATTATTTTCTTTCCACAAATGTTCTGTAATATGTTCTACATATTGTTGCATATCATAAATCAATTTTGTAGAATCACCAGATGAGATATAATTCTTAGCAGAACTCTCCATTTCTTTTCCAAGCTCTCTTGAACGTTCATGATCCATCAACATAATTGCAATTGGACCCATATTACGTGGCATTCCAGCTTGCTCTAATGCAGGAAATAGTGAATTTTCTTCTTTACTATGATGACAAACATCAGTGAAATTTTTTGAAAAATCAATAACAGGTAATAAGATAGATTCAGGAATTTGTTTACCATCATTTAGAAGTTGTATTGTGGATTCCATTGCTTTAATGACTTTTTCTATTAGTTCATGATCACGCCTTAAAGATGCAGTAGACATAATAATTTCAAATAAAATCCAATATCTATATCTTATTGAAAAAATTTAGTTGAGTAATTAAAAGATAGGAAATCTGTTAACGAATTAATTCGTTAACAGTTTATGTTTATCGATTAGAAAGGCTTTTTGCTTTCACAAATGCCCAAATCTTTTTTGTCATTTCACTTGGTGCAATAGGTTTGTTACCAAAAACTTGTTCTACAGTTTCTTGACGACCTGCAAAATTAATTGCGTAACCACCAAATGCGGGTTTTGTAGATTTTGATTTGCTTGGTGATTTTGCTTTAGCTTTTGTACTACTGCTTTTAGTTGAAGTTTTCTTTTTTGTTGTAGCTTTCTTTTTTGCTGCCAATTTCTTATTATATTTTAAATTAAGTATAAGAACTTACACTTTTGTATAATGTAAAACGAGGTAATTTTCAAGTTTTTTTATTGTATTTAATCTAAGTCTTGGGGATTTTATGATTTTATCAAAGCCTTTTCCTTGAACAAATGT
>DATIFS010000034.1:0-24493 GCA_035455105.1 Nitrosarchaeum sp. | reverse complement strand
GAAAGGTAGGTAATAGAGGAACAAGTTCGTATGAAAAAGATGAGGGTCCACAGAATTGGGCAGGCGATGCATATCGAAAAGTTGAGGTAGATAGACTCAAAAAAATTCCAAAAGGTGAAACAATGCATTTGGGTCGTGGAGTAAAAACTACTCAGGCAAAAGATCTACCTGAACCTGTCAAAAGACCGTCAACTGAAGGCATGACTCGAATTACTGGAAGAGGCACAGGTAGCAGAAAAAGTAAAAACAAGGGCAGCTAAAATCAACACTACAAGTGATTACGATACAGACAAAAATAAAACGTATTACTAGTGAATCTACATCATAATGTGAAAAAGAAATTAATTTTATTTTGTATTTGTAATTGATTTTTTATTTCTGTAGATGAAAAAATACACTGCCAATCCCACAACCGCATAAATTGTAGAAATAACCTTTGCAGAATCGCTAAGAAAATACATCAAAGCTATACAGCTTACTGCACCTAAAATTGGAACAATTGGATACAATGGAACTTTGAATCCTCTTATTGCCTCAGGATTGGTCCTTCTTAATTTGATTAGTGACAAGTTTACAAAAAGATATGTGAATAAACTCCCGAAATTAACTATTGATGCAATCGTATCTATATTGTTGTAAAATACTCCTGCAAAAATTACTATGATTAAACCTCCGATAATAATTGAAAAATATGGCGTCCCAAATCTTTTGCTGATTTTTTCAAATTGGTGTGGCAATAATCCATCTCTTCCCATTGCAAAGCTTGCTCTTGTCCCACCAAGTATGCTGCTAAGAACCACTGAACCTGCAGAAATTAACGCAGAAAATGAAATAAAATCAAAAAACATCTGATTATCTGAAATAACTGATGCAATGGTTCCTAAAGGACGGGCATCTTTTATTTCCTCACGCCAATCAAGAATCCCAATTAAAAGAACTGCCACAGAAATATACAAAACAAAAGTCACTGAAAATGCAATCATCAGTGCTTTAGGTATTGTTTTTTGTGGATTTTTTGTCTCTTCAGACATCATAGTGACGGTGTTAAATCCAATAAATACAAAAAATATTATCGCTGCTCCATTTAGCATTCCGCCAAATCCTGTTGCAAAAAATGGCGTGTAATGTCCAACATCAAAATGCTGAGTGAGATAAAACCCTCCAACCATTAACAAAAAGACAATAGCAAAGATCTTGATCAATACCATTGCTGATGTGACTCTAGTTGCTTCTTTTACTCCTAAAATATTTAGCAAACAAAGTATGATTGGTAAACCTATTGCTGCCAACAAGATTGGTAATGCTCCCTCCAATCCAAATACCGAAGTAAAATATGCTGCAAATCCAACAGATACAGCTGCACCCCCCACCATGTAATCAAAATATTTGAACCATCCTACAAGAAAGCTCCAAAATCTTCCAAATGCTTTTTTTGTATATGCATAGCTTGCGCCTGTTTCTGTAATAAACGAAGAAAGCTCTGCTGCAGACAATGCTGTAAGCATTGCAATAATCCCTGCAATTCCAAAAGAAAGTATTACTGCAGGACCAGCTGTTCCTGCTGCAACCCCACTTAATACGTAAATTCCAGCTCCTATGATATTTGCAATTCCAACAGACGCTGCACCAAATGTGCCTATGTTTCTCTTTAACTCTGTCAACTTATTTTCTTTTTTAATAAAATCATATCATGATTAAATGTTGATTATTCCAAAAAATAGACACTGACATCACAAAAGTAGCCCATTTCATTAAATCATGATTAAGAATTTTCAATTACCTAAAACTCGTAAAATAAGAAATGAAACTGTTGCTACAATCATAGAACATGTGATTATTTTTAGGATCCTTTCTTTGCTTTTTATTTTGGCTAACTCAATTCCTTCTTTTTTAAGTACTTTGTACTTTCTTGATGTTGTAATTAGGACATATGTAATTAGAGATGAAATTATACTCAAAAATACAGTTTCAATTGAAATTGAGTTTGTTTGTATTGCAGATCCTGCAAACACTGGTAAAATCCCCCATGACACTATTGTGGAGATGTTGTTGTGAAACTTTCCACCAAAAAGTTCAAGATTGTATGCAAACAAAAAAAATCCTTCAGCAATACCTATTGGAAACAAAAGAGGGGAATCTAAAAACGCGTAATACATACCAATAGAAAATACAACTATCAGAGAAGATCCAGCAACAGCTAACACCTTTTTTTTCGGTAAATCCCCCCACGGTTTTGTTTTGCCTCCTACTGCATCAAGACAGTGTGCAGAAACACCAACTGCAAGAAAATAGATTATGCCTACTGCCACAAGTCTATCTAAAACAAAAGTCCCACTCAGTGAACCCCATATGGCAAAACATGTTACAATAGCGGTATAAGGCAAGAACAATATTCCTACACCGACTCTAAAATTTCTTGGACCAATCTTTGGAACAAACCATTCTGAAGTTCTATCTTGCATGTATTCTATTGCCACTCGTTGCTTATATGATAATTTATTATCCGACTTGTTTTATACTGAAAATTCTCTTTATAGAATATGCAGAAATATAAAAAATACATTACCAAAGGAATTCCTGAATCATTATCAAAAGTACCATTTCATAAAAAAGCACCAATCAAACGTCTCTCTCTACTAAGTAAGAAAACTATTCCTGAATCAAACATACATGCTGCAGTTCACATTGTTGATACCACCAACAAAAAAATATCCAGATACAGCACACTACATAAACACAACGCTGATGAAGTAAACATAATTCTCTCTCAAGGTAAAAAACTAGTTTATGAAATTCAACTTGAAGATGAAATCTATAAGGTAACTTCTCCATGCACCATATTCATTCCAAAAGGTGTTAAACACAGGGCAGATGTCGTCTCAGGAAGCGGATTTTTTGTGTGTTTAATTTTATCTGATAAATACAAAACCTCTTCTTGACGCGTTGAATGTCTTTATTATTAGTTAAATCCAAGTATTGCCAATATCATTAATTGAATAAAAAAATCGCATCTGTTCTTCGTTCTCTTGAGAAAAGATCTAATTATGAAGAAAAAAATCATCATAAAATTGATCATGATGTGAGAATGCTTGCAATTACCAAAGACACTGGAATTTTTTACAATACACTTCTAAAAACGCACAAACCAAAAAAAATACTTGAAATTGGTATGTCTGTTGGCTATTCTACATTGTGGTTTGCAGGCAGCATTAGCAAAAAATCAAAAATAATTACAATAGAACAAAATCCAAAAAAAATTGAACTTGCAAAAAAGAATTTCACTAAAGCTGGCGTATCCAATATGATAAAAATCAAGCAAGGTATTGCAAAAGATATCCTAACTCAACTAAGCAATTCAAAAAATAAATTTGATTTCATATTTATTGATGCAGATAAAGAGCAGTACTCCCTTTATTTTGATCTGTGTCTGCCAATGCTAAAAAAAGGTGGCATAATTGCCGCAGATAACATTCTCTTTCCCACCAGATTCAAAAAACATATTCAAAAATACCTCAATCATATAAACAAAATTAAATCTGTTGATTCAGTTACCGTTCCAGTTGGTAACGGCCAAGAGATATCTTTTAAGAAAAAATAATTCAAATCAAACTTTATTTCCGATGCCTCCATGTTTATTTATGAAATATTCTGTGACACTTAAAATTCCAAATATCTCTGATATTTATCTGGAATTAGATGATAGTAATTCTCCCAAAACTGTTAAATCTTTTGTAGAAAAATTACCGTTTACAGTTACACTGAACATCTGGGGTGAAGAAATCTATTCTTCTAAATCTCCAATCAGTATGTCTGAAGAAAATGCAAAATCTCCTGTCACATTAAATGACGTTGCGTATTGGCCATCAGGCAAAGCAATCTGCTTGTTTTATGGTCCAACACCAATTGGAAAAAAAGGAGAGATTACACCAGCATCTCCAGTTAATGTAATTGGAAAAATCATCTCACCTGATAAATCAATCTTGAAAAAAGTAGATGGCATCAATGCAACTTTTGAATTAGGCTAGTAACTTATGTTTCAATTATTATTTCTGAAACATTTGATTCAAGTACATATGCTTTGAAATCATTTGAAATCCCAGAGTAAATTACCCATACAACTGGATTGCTATGCATGAATTTTTTATCCGTATTTGATGGATATGCCTCAGAATTTGGGTGCGAATGAAAAATTCCAACAACCTCTGTTCTTTTCTCTTCGGCTGTTTTGTAGATTTTAATTAATTGCTCGTTTGAAATTGTAAAATTAACTGGGGACTCTTCTATGTTTTTTGCTAGAAATATCTCACTTACTGTTGTTACTTTGTCCTTTACTGAGCCAAATAGTATGGCGCATGATTCATTTGGTTTTTCATTTTCTGCATGATTTACAAGTATTTTTTTTTGAGATTCTGGTATAATGATTTTTTGCAAATCTAAGATACTTCGACAGAGCCTACCATCCAAGGATGCACCATGCAAAAGTAGTCTTGTTTTCCTGGTGAATTAAATGTGAACTTGAATGACTTACCTGCATCAATCAGTCCTGAATCAAATACTCCATCTGGTGAAGCATCTTTTCCACTTGTCACAGTGTGCGCCGCACCATCTGTGTTGTCCCAAACAACTGTAGTTCCTGCTTCAACTGTAATTGTTTGAGGATCAAAATACACTTGTCCTTCTGTTTGAGTTCCCGCTCCTTGTGGAATTGTCACTTTGACATCTTCTTTTGGTTCCTCTACAATCAAAGTTGCTACCATCCATGGATGTACCATGCACATGTATTCATATTCGCCAGATGCAAGATTGTTTGTATCTAGTGCGAATTTTTCACCTGGGTTGATCATGTTGGAGTTAAACGTATCACCAAAATCAACTGAGCTAGTCACAGTGTGTGCAACCGCGTCTGCATTTGTCCATTCTACAACATTTCCTTTTGGAACATGTGCAACATCTGGATCATAATCTGGATTTCCCTGTGTTGCTGAATCTTTTAAAATCGTAATTGCAAATATCGGACTTGTTGGTGAAATCTTTTGTTCTGGTTCTGGTTCTTTAACAATTGGTTCGTTGATCATATAAGTATCTGGACTAACAAATCCAAATGCAAACCACATGATGATTCCTGTTGCACTAGCTAGTGCCACAATCACTCCAACCGGTTTTGCATATTGCGGCTTTTTCATTGCAAGATATGATATAATTATTGATGGAAACGCAACTGCCATCAAAAGTCCTATTAACGTAATTGTGTAATTTGATGAGTTCATTGTTAATGCAAATGTTCCAAATGCCAACGCAATTGAAATTATAACTAATGTTGTTGCCTTTGCTCTGTTACTAGTTGAGATGCCTCCATCAAGTATTCCTGCTGATAAAAAGATCAGTCCGATAAACATTGTCAAACCTGTTAATGCGTGCATCCCATCTACAAATGTATGAGCCACTCCTGCATAGGATATTGTTACACCTGCTACGCCTATAGATGTCAATCCCATGCCTGGCATCATGAGGTCCCAATTACTCATTCAAGCTAGCTGTTAAGGCTGTGATACTTATTCCTTTTGAAATAACATAGATCATTCAAGTCGAATAAATTAAATGGCTTCTGATTTGGATAGAGTGAGATTGGGCTTTAAAGAAATAATGGAAATATCCAAACCACGAATTGTTGTATTATTGGTAATTACTGCTATAACATCAATGTATGCTGCAAGTAAACTAGTTGGAGTTGTCCCTGAATTCAATAATTGGTACTATCTACACATTATTGTTGCAGGAGCACTTGCTTCTGCTGGATCTAGTGCCTTGAATCATTATTATGATAAAGACATTGATCCAAAAATGACTCGAACCAGTACTAGACCAATTCCATCTGGAAGAATGCCCGCGTCACAAGTATTGATTTATGGAATAGCTGTAAGTTGCATTTCTGTAATCTATGGATATTTTGCACTAAATGCAGTTTCAGCATTTTTTATTGCATTGGGAATTTTCTCATATGTTATAATTTACACAGTATGGCTTAAGCGACTAAACTCATCAAATATTGTAATTGGTGGCATTGCTGGAAGTGCTGCAGCATGGGCAGGATGGTCAGCTGCAACTGGTAGTATGGATATACTTGGATTTTTGGTAGGCTTTTTGGTGTTTGTATGGACACCATCACACTTTTGGTGTCTTGCAATGAAAATTAAAGATGAATATGCACAAGCAAACATTCCAATGTTGCCTGTTGTAATTGGAATGCAAAGAACATCCAAATACATCTTGGGAAATACTCTGATCTTACTTCCCTATTCATTGATACTTCCTGCATTTGGGATGGGACTTGTATACACTGTAATGGCTGCAGTCTCTGGTGGTTTGATGTTGGCTTATCATTACAAACTTACAAAAAATCCAACATCTGAATTTGCTTGGAAAGCGTACAAAGTAACCGCTCCTTATCTTACAATCATTTTTGTTGCAGTTGCATTAGATGCTGCATTTCATTTCCCACTATTTTGAGAATTTAATTATTTTTCAAAACCAGGAAAGCTAGCTTCATAGTCTTTTTCCATTGCCTCTTGATTTTGTTCATCAACTATGTCTATCTCTTCTTTTATTGTGACTATCTCTATTCTACGTGCTTCTTTTGTTATCCATGCAACTTTGATTAATCCTAAAATTTCAAGATCCAACAACAGTTTGTTGAATCTGTCTTCTGGAATAATCATGCCATCTTTTGTCATGGCCTTGTACAGCTCTACATCTGTAAGGGAATTCATCTCCTTGATTTTTTCATGCATTAAATTTTTTAGTGGTATTGCCATTTCTATCCGTAAAATGATTTATCTCCTGACTTGGGTACTACGTTAGATATACTTTCTCTTATTGTATTATACCACTGATCCACTTCTTTAGTGATTGATGGTCTTACCTGTTTCATGCCATTTGCAAAGTCTGAATTGGAAATTTTTGCAGTATTGTTTCTCATTGCTTGAACTGCAGCTTCTCTGCAAAGTGCCGCCAAATCTGCCCCAGTGTAATTTTGAGTTGCAACTGCAATCTCTTCTATTTTGACATCACTTGCCAATGGCATCTTCTTTGTTAATATTTTGATTATCTCTAATCTTCCTTTGTCATCTGGTGGTGCAACATACAATACTAAATCTAATCTTCCTGTTCTAAGTAATGAAGTGTCTAACACATCTGGCCTATTTGTGATTCCTATTACTACTACTCTTGATGATGTACCTTCCTCAATCTCTGTTAACAGTTGACTGAGAACTGTCTCACCTACTCCGCCCTCTCCCACTTTATAGCGTGCAAGTGAATCAAGCTCATCAAAAATTACAACACAAGGTGATGATGTCTTTGCCTTTCTGAAAATTTCTCTGACTGCTTTTTCTGATTCTCCAATCCATTTTGAAAGAATTTCTGGACCCTTGACCAAAATCATGTTGGCTCCAGTTTCAGTAGCAAGCGCTCTTGCAATCAATGTCTTACCACAACCTGGTGGTCCATAGATCAATGCTCCCTTTGGAGGTTTAATTCCCATTTTAGTAAACTTGGTTGGTTCTTTCATTGCAACAATTAGATTATCTGTCAATGATTTTTTGACATTCTCCAAACCCCCAACATCATGCCACCATACTTTTGGTCTCTCCACATAAAATTCCCTCATTGCTGTTGGTATGACATCGTGCATTGCATCGTAAAAATCGACTAATTTTATTTGCATTGACTCTAATACATCTGATGATATTTTTTCAGTTTCAAGATCTATTTCAGGAAGATAACGTCGAATTGCCTTTAATGCAGCTTCTCTGCAAAGTGATTTGATATCTGCACCTGTATATCCATGTAATTCTGATGCCAAGTCTTTAAGGTCTACATCATCTGCTACAGGCATTCCTCTTGTGTGAATGATGAGAATCTCTAATCTACCATCTTCATTTGGAACTGATATCTCAAACTCTCTGTCAAATCTTCCTGGTCTTCTAAGTGCAGGATCAATACTTTCTGGTCTGTTGGTTGCTCCAAGAACAATTACATTTCCTCTATCATTTAGTCCATCCATTAGAGCCAGCAATTGAGCAACTACTCTTTTTTCCACATCTCCATACGCTTCTTCTCTTTTTGGAGCAATGGCATCAATCTCATCGATAAATATTATGCTAGGAGAATTATCTTTTGCTTCTTTGAATATGTCTCTTAATTTTGCTTCTGTTTCTCCGTAATACTTGTTCATAATTTCTGGACCGTTAATTGAAAACATGTTTGCTTCAGATTCACTTGCAAGAACTTTGGCAATCAATGTCTTACCACAACCAGGAGGACCATACAATAGAATTCCACTATGTGGCTCCACTCCCAATCTTACAAATAATTCTGGATGCTTTAATGGTAATTCTACAATCTCTCGCATTGATTTTATTTCATGCCCAAGACCACCAACTTCTTCGTAAGTTACTCTTGTTTTTCTATCCCCTGTCTCTCCTACTGAAATTGTAAGAACTGTTGACCTGTCTATCTTGACAATGTTTTTTGGAGATGTCTTGCTAATCTTAAAATCCATAGAGTTTCCCAAGATCATCACAGAAATCTCATCTCCATGAGTGATTGGTAATCCCTTCAATCTGTTTTTTACAAAGTCTGTAAATTCTTTATCTACTGTTACAGAATCATTAACTGGTATTAGCATAACTGATTTTGCAATCTTTGATGTTGCTTTTCTTATCTTTACAATGTCATTTAATGATGCACCAACGTTTTTTCTTGTCTGTCCGTCTATCCTAACTATGTCTGGTGTTTTTTCATCTTCATCTACTGGCCATACAACTGCACAGCTGGTTCTTGAACCCATAACTTCGATGATATCGCCTGGTGTAACTTTGAGAAAATCCATAGCTTCTGGTCCAATTCTTGCACGTTTCTTACCGACATCTCTTTGTTTAGCTTCTCCAACTCGCATTTGCAAAGGTTCGTCTTTGCGTACCAAAAAATCACCTATTTCATGTCCACTGACATTCTACTCATGTTGAGTACTTCGAATTCACTGACACCTTCTACTGATTTAACTGCATCTTCTAATGAATCCATTTGACCTTCCTTGTCTTCAAGGACGAATTCTGCTTTAAGAAATTCCAAACCAAATGCTAATGGTTCTTTTGCATGTCTCTTCATTTGTATTCCTTCTTTTAGTACTCCTTTGATTGTTTCAGATAGTTTTTCTAGATCTACATCCATTCCAGTTGGAAGAATTTTAGTAACTAGTAGTAACTGAGTCAATTTCTAAGGTCCCTGAAAATTACATGAACTACAAGTGTATGTTCTTGCGGCTTCTCTGCAACTTTCACATCTCCACACTAGTATCTCGCCACAGCTTGGACAATTGAATTTTACACATTTATCATTAGGCATAATATGTCTGTGACAACAACTACATTTTGGTAATGAAATGGTAGATGACATGTCACAATTTTCTCCAAACATCATTTATATCTTGCTTAGAGTTTGCGCACTCAACTTAGTAGTTTTTTAAATTCGCCGCCAATTATGGCTTGAGCAGTTTTGATTGATCCTTTAATCCCAAGTAATTTTACTATGGATCCTGTGTGAAAATCAAAATCATCTTTCTCTGAAATTTCTTTTGTGATTTCAGGCGTTACCGATTCAAATAATTTGTTAATTGTATTATTGTCTAATCTTTCTAAAATTTTTCTTGCAAATAACTGCTTTTCAAATTCCTTTCCAAATTTCTCTGTCCATCTTTTTTGATACTCTTCAAGATCCATCTTGTCCTTTGATTCTAAAAATTTTGAGATTGCCTGACCTGCATACAATCCGCCCATTCCACTAGAATAAATTCCACCTGCAGTAGTGGGCTTGGCTTGCCCTGCAGCATCTCCGACAATCACAGTTTTTCCATCAATGAATTTTTCTATTGGTCCTTTGATCCAAATCGGCGCATAAATTTTTCTAATTGTAGAATAATTTCCAATAGCATCAAGAAATTTTTCAATTGCTTCTACAACATTGATCCCTTTTCCTGCAACTCCTACCTTCCCTTTTCCTTCATCAGATGGTATCACCCATGCAAAAAATCCTGGATATTTTTCCTGATCAAAAAACACTTCCACCTTTCCTTTCTTTATCCAATCAGCATAAATTTCGTATTGTGCAGATGATAAAATTCCCGTTCTATCTTTGTGAATAAGAGATGACACCCCTCTTGCATCAACAAAAATTTTACATTTTATCTCTCCTTCATTTGTTCTTATTCCATCATCTGTTAATTCTTGAAAACTGGTTCTTACTTTGATTACTGCACCATTTTTTTGAGCTTGATGAGCTATCTGTTTATCTAATTCCCGTCTGCTAATTTCTGCAACCTTTTGTTTCTTTGAGTTTATGGAAAAACTATTTCCATTTGGTGCATGAACTTGCGCCGATTCTATTAGATGATCAAAAGTTTTTCTAAATGGAACTATCCCAAGTTCTTCCAATCCTGCTGTACTCACTAGCCCTCCACAATGCTCTGGTGTGCCAATCTCATAATCTTCTTCAATAACTAAAACACTATGGTGATTGCTGGCAATCTCTCTTGCACAGATTAATCCTGCAACACTTCCACCAGCAATCACTGCATCAAAGTACACATATTTCGTTTCTTTGTCAATTATTTAATTCAAAAGTTTTTCATTAGGTGTGTTTTTGATATCATTATGGGAGATATCAAACAAGTAATCGTAATTCGAACTGATCTTGAAATGGGAAAAGGAAAAATCGCTGCACAAGTTGGTCATGCCTGTGTCTTGGGTGCTGAACATGTTCGAAAATCTCATCCAGAATGGTTTGATAAATGGTGGGGCGGTCAAGAAAAAGTTGTCCTCAAAGTCTCAGGTATCAAAGAACTTCAAGAAGTAAAAAGACATGCAATTGATTTGAATCTTCCATGGTCTGAAGTTACAGATGCAGGACATACTCAAATTGCTCCTGGTACTGTGACATGCATCTCTATTGGTCCAGCTCCTGAGAATCTAATAGACAAAATAACTGGAGACTTGAAATTACTTTAGATCTTCATCTTCTTGGAATAAGATATAACTTGGGTTGATATTTTTTAAATTGTGAAGAAAAAAGGAATAATCGTAGCGGGCTTTTTTGGAATCATTATGCTGACATCTTTAGCAGCAGGTGTAATGCTCAATAATACTCCTAAACAAATTAACCCATCTGAAATTACTACTACTGGAACGCCAGCTGATAATTTTCCAGATGCTCAACGTGCACAATTCTGTGGTTCAGGTAGTCCAAAATCGACAGCGTTTGTAACCGAATTTGCAATTCCAACTGCTTGCACAAATCCTTTGGCAATAGTTGCAGACTATATGGGAAATCTGTGGTTTGCACAAACCAACACTGGTAAACTAGGAAAATTTGATCCTAGTACTGAATCTTTTACAGAGTATGATAATCCATTATGGCCAAAAAATGGACGTTCTATGATATGGGGCATTGATTATTCTCCTGATGGTTCGTTATGGTATACAGATGAATCGTACGATTCTATATGGCGATTTACAACAGATGATCAAAAATATCATCGATTAGCATTTCCAGCTGATGGTGATACATTACCACAAAAATTGAAAGTTGATGGCTCACAAATAATAATAAATGATTTCACTGGAAACAAAATTACCTTTTTAGATCCTACTCAATCTTCTGACAGTATGAAATATTTGAATCTCCCTTCACCTGTTAATGGTTCTGTAACTAGTGCTTTTGCTGTTGATAATTCTAAAAATGTCTGGTATACTAATTGGCTCTTTCAACATGGTGGTGTCCTGATAAAATTTGATCAAGAAGGATATCGTAGTTCGATAGCCAATTCAAAAGACGAATCGATGCCCAAACTTGACTTCTTCCAAGTATTTGGTTTGCCTCCTGAGTTACTCACTCCTAACGGAATTGCTATCTCTGATGATGGTATGGTTTGGTTGGCAGACACATCAAGGTCTGCAATCTTTAGTTTTGATCCCACTACTGAAAAATATACGCCATATGTAACATCTGATCCTAAATTATCTACATACGGAAACGCTACTGGAGTAATAAAATCTCCAATCTCTAGACCTTATTGGATAAAAATTGCTCCTGATGGACAACTCGTTTTCAATGAACAAACTGCAAATAATATTGCAGTACTGGATCCAAAATCCGAGTCACTTGTAGAATATCTAATTCCATCAAAAAATCCAGCATGGGGTGACTGTGAACCTGCCTCTGATTGCGGTGTTGCTCAAATCTTTGATTTTACAATAATTAAAAATAAAATCTGGTTTACAGAGTGGGTAGAAAATAATATCGGTGTAGTTGACACGTCTGTCGCACTTCCGTTTACAATTGATCTTGAATCAAAAGATATTTCACTCAAGCCAGGAGAATCAAAAAATACATCATTTACGATATCTTCACAAAAAGATGTATCTGGACTCTCTCTGATATTGTCTGATCCTAATGACTTTTTAGATGAAACTTCAAGTGTTGTATCGCCTTTCAAATTAGATTCAAATTCTCCTAAATCTGCAGACGTGTTAATTTCTGCGTCAAAAGATGCAGTTCCAGGAACATACAAGGTATTGTTGGGAGCTCAAATTGAAGATGTTTCAATTAGTAAATTTGTTACTGTGACCATATTACCGTGATACCTAAAATAGATTCTCAAATAGGCATCTCTGTTTACAGTACAACCTTTAATGGAATTGGTGGACAAATAAGAACAGAAGCTGAAGACTTTAGAGTGTCTGAAGTAATATCCGACAAATCTCTAAAATTAATTACTCTGCAAGATGGTTATGCTGTTTACAAATTAAAAAAGAAAAAAATTGATACCAATCATGCACTCTCTGATATTTTTAGAAAAAAAGGAATTAGACTAAAAGCACTTGGACTAAAAGATGCTTTTGCAGTAACTGAACAATTTGTTTGCTCCGATAACAAAGGAAAATCAATAGATAGTTACACTTCTGAAAAATACTCTCTTGAAAAAATTGGCTTTACAAAAAAACCATTATCTAAAAAAGACATGATTGCAAACCACTTTAAAATAAAAATCTCTGATTGTTCTGATAACCTGTCTGATTTTACAGATTATGATAAAATTCTAAATTTTTATGGCTATCAGAGATTTGGTTCCAAAAGACCTGTCACTCATCTCGTTGGTAAGGCACTTTTACAGCGTAATTTCAAAAAAGCAGTTGAATTAATCGTCTCTTTTACCTCCCCTTACGACTCTAAAGAGAATACAGAGATTCGAGAAAAACTATCTGACAAGTCAAACTACAAAAAATACTTTGAACAAGTTCCACTTCAAATGGATATTGAAAGAATTGTACTACAGGAAATGATTGAGCATGATGATGCACAAAAAGCAATTCATGCAATACCTCTCTCCCTTAGGCGATTTTATGTCCAGGCATACCAATCTTTTCTTTTTAATCAAGCACTAAGTGCAGCATTTACGGATGGGGAGGATCTCTTCAATTCCCAAGAAGGCGATGTTTGCTATGATCTTCATGGCATACTTGGAAAACATGTCAAAGGTCTTGACCAGCATCTTGCATTGCCATTTGTAGGATACTCATATTACAAAAAAACCCGTTTTGATTTTCAAATATCTAAAATTTTAGAAATGGAAGAGATCACCCCAAAAGATTTCTTCATTAAAGAGATGCAGGAAATTAGTAGTGAAGGTGGATTTAGACAAGCTGCAATACAATGCACAAATTATTCTGCAAAAGACACAACTGTGGAATTTTCTCTTTCACGAGGATCGTTTGCAACAATACTGTTACGTGAAATAATGAAACCTACCGATCCTATTCTTGCAGGATTCTAAGATCTCTGAAAATATTTTCAGATGTCTTTAAGTTACTGATTATTTTAGAAACCTCAAACATAATGGAAAAGGCATACATGTTGATCAGTTGTGACGTCGGAGAAGAAAACTTCATTTATCTAAAACTAAAAGAAATTCCAGAAATTAAAGACTGTATTATTACTTATGGTAGTTACGATATTGTTGCAAAATTTGAAACTGATACCTTGGAAGAAATGAATGCCGTTATTTCATCTAAAATAAGAAGATTAGAAAAAATTCGTAGTACTATAACACTTCGCGTAACTGACTAGTTTTTTCTAAAATTCAAACTTACTCCTACTGCCAAAATAACTCCCCCTAAAATTGCTATTTCAATTCCATATGTGACCCACTGCGGATTTGAATACATAAAAGATGATTCTGGTCCTACAATTGATTTCCCTTGAAGATGAAAAATCATACCCATAATCAAAATAATAATGCCTGTGATGATGACTATTTTGCCTTTCATTTGATGCTCTATTGTGGCTGCTAGTAAAAAGGGTAAAGAGAATTGATAAATTGACCAAATGATTTTTCGAGTTGGTCTTTAATGATTTTGCTCTGATTCTTAAAAATGTACAATTGGGAAACAGGTGCTGAGTCAGGCAACCGTGCGTATCTTAATCTGATATTGTTTGTAGCATCAGCATCTATTGCAATACTGTCGTTTCTGGTGTTTTATCCTCAAATTGATGCAATTAATCGAGAATCCCCAATTCTAATCAATCTCATGTTTTTACCTGCTGCTGCAATAGGATTTCTTTACGGTGTCAGAATAACCGAACGAGCAGTAAAACCAAGTGAGATACGCAGCCCTTTGAAAAGATCTATTGTAAAAACACTCTTGTTCTTTTTTGTAATAGGTAGCATGTTTAGTGCAGTTAACTTTGCACTAAATGGCGGCAGTGAAATGCCCACATCTGATATTTTAAAAGACGGCCTGATACCTTGGTTAAACGAATACGTCACTGCAAACGGCGGTGCAACCTTTTTGATACTTACTAGTATTGCTTTGATGGCAGGTGCAACAAAAAGAATTGTTGGCATGGGTGCAGGCGTTCTTGATAAATTAATAACATGTGTTAGTACTTTTATCTTCTTTACAATGTTGATACTCAGCTTTACAAAATCTGATCATACTTCTTCAGCTGTATTTTTGTATACATTTTACCATGCAGGAATAGTTGGTGGTGCATTTTATGCAATGAATAAACTGACGAAAAATCTAAACATGATGCAAGATTTTGCAAACGGATATTGAAATTACTATTTACCTAAATCTACATGAATTCCAGATACATCAGTATTGATTCTGTCCCAATATTTTTCACATCCCTCTGTTTTGAAATCATTCGCTTTACATTCTTTAAAATCAGCCGTTTTTGCTCTCTGAAGGTGATCTCCAAAAAGAACATTTGACCCTATTGCTAATGCAATAAGAGCAATTACTGTGAGACTTGCTGCAACTGCAATCATGCCATAACCTACATGAGCATAATTATGAGGCTCTTTCATTTAACAAAAATCAATCCACCTTGAATTTATTCTTTTCAAGAGACAGATCCACGATCAAATTTTGGCACTATTGGTATAATGTTAGTAAAAAACAAAAGATAGCAATCATTACCGATATCTGTTGAGTATTCAAATTCTGCAATACGAGTTTCTAGGTCCAATTAAACTCCAAGAATGGGGACCTCCAATGGAAAAAGTAGTGTATCTGATCATGTCTCGTCAAAAAGACTCTTTTAACATAATTTATGCCGGTGATTGCGAGCAGACTTCTGATGGGGATTTTTTTACCAATAACACTAGTTTCAAATGTTGGACTGCCCAATCTAATGGTTCTCCATATCTTGCAATTTTGCCTATGTTTGAATCCGGAAACGATGCAAGAAAAAATGTTTTAGATAAAATAATTGCCCGTTATCATCCTGTCTGTAATTTGGAGATAAAACCTGAACCAAAACCTGATTATAAAATACGCCCTAAACCAGATTCGCAAAAAACATCTCCAATCCCTTGTCCTTGCTGTGGTTCTAATATGGAAGTTGAAAGAATTCTTGAAAATACAACTGTTATTCGTTGCACTCAATGCGGGATGAGTGACACTAGACTTAACTCTTGATTTTGCTTTGAACTTTAAATAATTCCAACGTCAGTAAATCTATCGCTTTCTTCAAATGCTCAAACTCGTTAATCGAATGAATCTGTCCTTCTACCAGTGCTCTTAATACTTTGACTGATCCTTTTTGAAAATCATCCGATGCAATAATTTCCATCGCATTTAATTTTGACAATAAATTGTCTAGTTCTTTTTTCATTTCGTCAGCTGGTGCATGTTTGTTCATGAAATATGTTAAATGAATTTGATATATGAATTATAGTTACATTAATTCTTCGTCTATTTTTTGAATTGGATCCAGATATTGTCTACATGTACAATTTGGGATATTGCATTTGCCCACCATCATCAATGACTCGCTCTTATTTGATGGAATATGTGCCTCATCTGTGTGGTGACATCGCTTGCAGTTCACATGAAAATTTTACCATTCCGTTATTTAAGCCAGTAAATTATATACCATTTCAAAATTTCACTTTTCTCTTACACTATATTTTGAACTCGTCCTATCTTTCCATTGTCCAACTCAACTTTGATTCCGTGTGGATGAGAATTACTTGAAGTAAGGATTCTCTTGACTGCCCCCTGAGTCAAATTTCCTGAACGCTGATCTTGCTTTTGAACTATCTGTACTGTTATGCCAATTTTTATTTTATCTCTTGATGGAACTGGACTCAATAATTTGTAATGCGGATCATCGATTGTAAGTGTTTTTATAAAATAGCGAAGTTTTGAGAATTACTCAAAACAATTATCTAGTTTTGTCTATGATTTTGGAAACATTCTCTGCAATATACAGGTCTGTCGTCTTTTGGTTTGAATGGTATTTGACATTCATTTCCACAGTCACCACAGGTTGCAGTAAACATTTCTCTTGGTCTATCATCTCTATTGAATCTTGATCCTCTGCCATAACTTGATCCTCTATCAGATCCTCTGCCATAACTTGATCCTCTATCGCTTGATCTACCGCCAAATCTAGAACCACCAGTACGTTCTTGGGGTTTATGCTTTTGGAAACATTCTCTGCAATATACAGGTCTGTCGTCTTTTGGTTTGAATGGTATTTGACATTCATTTCCACAGTCACCACAGGTTGCAGTAAACATTTCTCTTGGCCCGTCTCTATCGAATGGCATATCTTTCTATCCCTCGGTATTTTCGTGTTGTAATTAAACTATTGTAAATATAATATTTAATCAAAATTAACCTGAATTTGGCTTTAATTTTGTGTTTTTATGGCATTGTTTATACTCAAATAATTGTCTAAAATCATGTTAAACTGTGAAAGGCATATTCATGATTGGCGTCTCAGGTTCCGGCAAAACCACCTGGGTGAATTCACATAAGCAATACATTGCATGCTCCACAGATGCAGTAATCGAACAATTGGCAGAAATGATGGGTATTTCATACACTGAAGCATTTGAGTATATTCAAAATAAAAAGAAGTTTGATTACATTACAGCCAAGTTTTTTGAAAAAATACATGATTGCATCTTAAATGATAAGGACTTTGTAATAGATAGAACTCATCTCAAACGTAATATTCGAATTTCTTTAATTAATGAATTAAAATCGTTTGCTAGAGAACATGGAAAAAAATTAGAGTTAACTGCAGTAAGTTTTGAATTGCCGCAAGCCACCATATTTGAGAGACTAAAAAAAAGGGAACAAAAAACCGGAAAATCAATACCAAAAGAGGTAATCCTAGAACAAATTGATTCATTTGATATCCCAGCATCTGATGAGGGATTTGACGCAATTGAGAGAATTACATAATTTTACTAGTGTTTTCAAACAGATTGAATTTCATAATGTGATTTTTATTATATTCATGGTTTTGCTAAATTTGTTGTATCAAAAAATATTCTTTTTCTAAACTATTGAATCTATTCGCCGTAATAGATTCCGTCATCATCGTATTCTAACTCTCCTTCGATAAAGTCTTCCATGACTAGTGTGCTTTTCATGTATTGTATTGGGAAACTAGATGTATAATCAAATCGTAATGTTTTACTGTACTTCTATAGTATGACCCTAATCTATATAGATAGACTCAAATCTATAATGCCCCTATTTTACGATGATTATTTCATGCCTGATGTGATCAGCATGATTATGGAATTAGTACGGCTCTTGCCTGAATTTGAGAATTTTTTAGTTTTTTTAGAACCTCATTTGCCTTTTCCAACGGGTACGCTTCTGTAATTACTGACAGGTTATTTTCATTACATATTTTGATTACTTGCTCCATGTCTTTTGTTGAACCTATAACAGTACCACGAATTGTTTTTTCTTCAAATGCAAAAAACGTTGGATTTTTTCCAACCGTTGCAATCACTACCAGTCCTCCTCTCTTCACTGATTTGATTGCAACATCAGTTACTATGTCTGCTGGAGCAAAAACAATTGCAGCATCTAACATACCATGTCTTTTTTTTATCTCATCTGGAAATTTTTGATCTTCACTAAAAGTCATGGTATCTGCTGCCCCTAATTTTTTTGCAACCTCAAGATGTTCCTTATTGCGAGAAAATGCAATGACTTTGCATCCTTCTACTTTTGCAAACTGTACTGCCATATGCCCTACGCCACCAATTCCAAATATCCCAATCTTTTTGTGCAATTTTGGCTCTGCAGCTTTAACTGCCTTGTATGCAGTGATTCCTGCACAAAATAATGGTGCAGCATATTCTGACTTCATGTTTTCTGGAATTTTTGTTGCAAAATCTTCTGATACTGTTATGTATTCGGCGTATCCTCCTTTGAGTGATTCTCCTGTAATTATTGATGATTCACAAAGTTGTTCTTTGCCTTCTTTACAATACTGACATTTTTTGCAAGCCTCCAGTAAGGGCGTAATTCCAGCCCTGTCCCCTATTTTGAATTTAGTTACATTTTTTCCAATCTCCACTACTTTACCTACTACTTCATGACCTGGCACCGTGGGCAAACTAGGTGGAATTCCAATGTCTTTCCAATCTCCTTCAATTCCATGCAGTTGTGAGTGGCAAACCCCACAAGCCTCGATTTTCAATAAAATCTCATCCTGTTTTTCGATTTCATGCCTGTTAATCTCAGTTAATTTCAATGGATTGGTCTCAATAGGCGCACATTTCGATAACATCATGACTCGCATTTTTTGCATACTTTTCTATTCCTAGATGAAATTTTAATATTTATTCATTAGAAAAATAAAGAACCATCTCTCAGATACCTTATGTCTAAAGACATCTCTGCTGAAGATCGTGAACGCGTAAAACTCCTACAACTAGTCTCTAGCTCAAAAAGTGAATTTAAAAAACTTACAGTTGAACAACTAAAACGATTACAAGAGTTGGTAGAAAAAAAGGATTACAGTCATGACAAAAAAGCCCACAAATCCAAAGTCAAACTATTAGGCAAAATCAACGTCCGAATATATGAGCTAGAAGAAGGCAAGGGCATATTTTACTAGTCAATTAGATACAAATAACAAAAGAAATACAGTTCATTATGACAGAAAATAGTTTGGTAAATGAAACCAGCCCCTATTTGCTGCAACATGCACACAATCCAGTTAATTGGTATGCATGGAACGACGAATCTCTAAAAAAAGCAAAAGATGAAAACAAGCCCATATTTCTTAGTGTGGGGTATAGCGCTTGTCACTGGTGCCATGTGATGGCACACGAATCATTTGAAAATGAGGATGTTGCAGAATTCATGAATGAAAATTTCATAAACATCAAAGTTGACCGGGAAGAAAGACCTGACATTGATGACATTTATCAAAAAGTTTGCCAGATTGCAACAGGACAAGGTGGTTGGCCTCTAAGTGTATTTCTGACTCCTGATCAAAAGCCATTTTATGTTGGAACTTATTTTCCTGTTCTGGATTCTTATGGTCGTCCTGGATTCGGAAGTATCACAAGACAGTTAGCACAAGCTTGGAAAGAAAAACCACAAGACATTGAAAAATCTGCAAATAATTTCGTTGGAACATTGCAAAAAACAGAAACTGTACAAATTCCATCAAAACTGGAAAAAGTAATTCTTGATGAAGCCGCTATGAACTTGTTTCAACTTGGAGATTCATCATATGGTGGATTTGGCTCCGCTCCCAAATTTCCGAATGCTGCAAACATTTCATTTTTGTTTAGATATGCCAAACTTACCGGGCTATCAAAATTTAATGAATTTGCGCTTAAAACACTAAATAAAATGGCTAAAGGCGGCATATTTGACCAGATTGGTGGCGGATTTCATAGATACTCCACAGATGCTAGATGGCTGGTTCCTCACTTTGAAAAGATGCTCTATGATAATGCCTTGATTCCTGTAAATTATGCAGAAGCATACCAAATTACACAAGACCCTTTCTATCTTGAAATCCTAAACAAAACCCTGAATTTCGTGTTAAGAGAAATGACTGCTAGTAACGGAGGATTTTTTTCTGCATATGATGCTGACTCGGAAGGTATTGAGGGAAAATTCTATGTATGGAAGAAAAGTGAAATCAAAGAAATTCTAGGTAATGATGCTGATATATTTTGTTTATACTATGATGTAACCGATGGTGGAAATTGGGAAGGCAACAATATCTTATGTAATAACATTCAACTTTCTGCAGTCTCATTTCATTTTGGAATCCCTGAAGACAAAATAAAAAAAATTCTTACTGAATGCTCTGAGAAATTACTGAATGTTAGAACCAAACGAGTTGCACCTGGATTGGATGATAAGGTTCTGACCTCTTGGAACTCTTTGATGATAACCGCATTTGCTAAAGGGTATCGTGTATCTGATAATACAAAATATCTGGATGCTGCAAAAAAATGCATATCCTTTATTGAAAGTAATCTGCTTCATGATGACAAACTACTGCGAACCTACAAAAATAATACTGCAAAAATTGATGGATACTTGGAAGACTATTCTTATTTTGCAAATGCACTACTTGATGTATTTGAAGTTGAACCAGAATCAAAATATTTGAACTTGGCTTTAAAATTAGGACATTATCTAGTTGACCACTTTTGGGATTCTGAAACCAGCAGCTTCTTTATGACATCTGATAATCACGAAAAACTAATCATTAGACCAAAGAGCAATTATGATTTATCTTTGCCCTCTGGCAATTCCGTCTCATGTTTTGTAATGCTTAGACTGTTTCACCTAACTCAAGAAGAAAAATTCTTAAAAATTGCAATCCAAATTATGGAATCTCAGGCACAAATTGCAGCAGAAAACCCATTCGGATTTGGATATTTGTTGAATACTATTTTCACATACATGCAAAAACCAACTGAAATCACAATCATTAATTCTGAAAACTCTGACATCTGTAAGTTTCTCAATAACAAATTTCTACCCGAATCAATTTTGGTGTCTATCTCCAACAAAATGCAATTAGAACATCTTGCAAAATTTCCATTTTTTGCAGGTAAAACTTTTGGTGAAAAAACATCCGTTTTTGTTTGTAGAGATTTTACATGTTCTTTGCCTTTACAATCTATTGCAGAGATAACTCCTCATCTTTAGAGTTTTTTTAGATTTATGCCAACAACGCTTCCAACTTGAGGCCTGCCCATGCTTTCGTATCTTGATCTTGGCATCACAATTGTAATTTGAGTTTGCTGATAACTATTGATGTTTACTGTCGGCTGAGATTGCAAAATTGCTTCTAATAATGGCATTACCTGTTCTTTTGTTTCCGCATCCAGTCTTTTTGAAACATTATCTATGATCATCTGTTTTTGTGATATTGGTTCAGTTGATACATTTTCTATTAATGCCAGTTGTACAATTTGGCCGTTATCCACTATTTGCGTAACTCTGAATTCGTCTGTTGCTGACAATGCTGTTTATGCTGTTTGTTGATTTATCAACGTATTGAAAAATAGAGCGCTACTATTGCAGTTGCCACTGCTGATGCCACTCCTAAAATAAAGATAAGTTTGCTGCCATCTATCTTCATGTTTTTAGCTATTATGAAATCAAATTAAACTTTGATTTTAATTTATTATCTGATATGTGGAACTATGCTCAATCTACTTGTTATCCAGAGGTTTGAGAATGGATTTTTTAATTAATGGCGCATGTTTCTTTATGATTCGATTAAACTCTCTGATGTCTTCTAATCCTGGAGTCTGCTGCTGATTTTGGTAAGCCTGCAAAAACCCTGAATACACACAACCTGTAATGATTCCAAAGGCCGTATCTGCAACCGACTCCACCTCTGGCACAAAGTTTTCTGCAATTTGCCTGTATGATTCTGATTCATTAATGTAGTAATCGATCAAACTATCGATAAAGTCCTTGTTTTCTTTGGAAATTGTCATTGTGTTTTCTTTTACTCCTTGTTTTAACTCTGATAAATCGTTTATTTATTTATGCCATGTTAGCTAGTTGATGTGGAAATTAGATTTAGATGATGAATATTTCCGAATATTTGATTCTAAAAAACTCATAGCTGGATACTTTGATCCTGATTATGGAAATATATTTCCAAAAGAAAATTCAGCAGAAATTATTTCCCAAATGTTAAAAAATCATGATAAAATCATAGGTGGTCTTATCATGATCCCTCTTGTTAAATTTGGATTGTTTGACACTGATTTAGATATCGATATTGATGAATTAGAGAGTCACGTGATCCGTGTCAATGAACACTTGAAAAAATGGAAAGATTTCATTGCAAAAACCAACAATACTGTTCATTCTATTAGAGTGTCTCATACTGATCAAGACATGCTCACAATTACATTTCCAATTACTTTCTCTGAACCTACACCGTTAGACAAAAATGAAATTATAAAAGAAATCTCTCCTACCCTTGACTTGTTACAGAAACTTGGTCTACTGTAATTTCATTGGATTTATTTTGGATTCCTAATTTTGAAAAATTACTTCTATCGCAATCCTGCTTTTGCAGCATTGAATTCTGCCAGGGCAGTCATCTCATAATCAAATGACTCTTGTAGCAACGAATCTGATCTTACACTATGCGATGTCTCGTTTGTATTTATCCAGTCCATGAACTCTTTGTCACTGTCTAGCTGTGCTTGAGTTGAAAGCTTGAATAATTCCACTGATGGTGCAAATGCCTTTGGCGGGACTAGATCCCCATATCTTAAAATCACATCTTGCATTTTTTCAACATGTTCTTTTGAAAATGCTTCTAATTCCTGCTGACTCAAATCCCCTTCTTTCCACTGTGTGATTTTTGAATTAAATTCCATTTGTAATTGTTTTACTTCCTCTTGAATTTGTTGAAGATCATTGCCGAACTTGAGTCCTTTTTGTCTTGTTTGATCATATGAGTAATTGTATCCTGCTATTGCCGCAACTATGAGAATAGCAATAGCTGCAATGATGATGTTTTGTTTCTTTGATTTTTTCAAAACTAATCTGTGTAGTTGCCTTCGCCGTCTAACTTTAACTCAATTGTCATAACAGTACCGCTGATAAATGATTCATTACGAATAGTTCTCACTCTTGCAACATCTAGGTGATATGGCCAAATCTCAACTACTATTGCCCCAACTTTGACATTATCTGGAGCATCAGTCAATTGAATGTCTTCTTTTTTTACCCCATGCATTTCTAATGTATGCAATGCATGTTCTACTAATGGTTCTGGATTATTGTGATTAATTGCCCAAACAATTCCTTCATAGTCTATTTTTTCCATTTTAAAGTGAATTTGATTATCTCCTATAACAATTATTCTGTTTAGATTTCTACCGTGTCTGATATCCCATATCCGCAATTTGGGCATGGCTGATCTACTCTTAGTCTTTTTTCACGTGACCATAAAATTCCACAACTTCCACACACTTGAATCTTCATCATAGTTAACTCACATACGCATTTGTAATATTTAACATCTAAACTTTTTTCTTAACTATGATTTTTTGTATCTATGTTGTGATAATTGAAATTTCTAAAACTTGTTAACCTGCTTTATAACTGAATTTGAATTTTACAGTTGATTCAATTTCAAAAATGAATGAATTATCATATTTGATATTTGACATGAGTCATCAAATACTGTTTTTTTCTTTTTATATTTATGGAAATAAAAATTACAAATCTTCCAATTTCTAACTATATGACAGCGTATCCAATATCTGTTGAACCAAAAGTACCTCTAATGAAAGCTATCAATTTTATGGTGGATAGAGGATTTGGAAATCTTATTGTAAGTGACGGAGTAATTCCAAAAGGCATTCTGACAGAACGAGAGATTTTAAAAGTAATTGCAGATTCAAAAGACATTCATAAATTAACAGTGCAGGATGCAGGGTGGCAGCCATATGTTCGATTGTCTTTGGGACATACTGTTTTAGATGCCGCACACCAAATGATAAGAAAAAAATCAAGACTGTTAGTTTTTGACGAGGATAAACTCGTAGGAATTGTCACAGTTAGCGATCTACTACTGGCATTTAGAAAGACAAAAAGTGATT
>DATIFS010000033.1:0-6225 GCA_035455105.1 Nitrosarchaeum sp. | reverse complement strand
GTCCTCCAATTGTAGAATACAACACTCCTGCCAAGACTCTGGTTCCACTTGTTAGATATTCAAAATGCATCTTGGTTTCAAAACACAGTATGATAATTGGAATAATTACTGCCTCAGACACACTAAAGATGATGGAATAGGGTTTAGTGTTTTGGATGAGAGCAAAGTTCTGCAAGTACACCATGTAACGATTTTGGGTGAATAAAAATGATTTTTGTTCCTTCAGAGCCAGATCGTATTTTACCAAGAAATTGAATTCCACACCCTTCCATCCTTTCATGTTCTTTTTCAATATCGTCTGTTGCAAGTGCTACATGGTGTAACCCTTCCCCTTTTTTCTCTAAAAATTTCTTAATAGGACTGTCGTCTCGAGTAGGTTGCATTAATTCAATTCTACCATTTTCTAATCGAATGATGGCAAGTTTAACACCTTCTGATTCCACTGTTTCGTATATCACCTCTTTTACTCCAAGGGCTTGTTGGTACTGTTTGGTGGCATCATCAACGTTGTTTACTGCAATTGCGATATGATCTATTTTCATTTTAGAACATTTCCTTTGGATGATAAACTCCAAAAACTTCTCTAAATGTATTGCTTATCTCTCCAAGGGTAGCATACGATTTCACTGCGTCAATTATGTATGGCATCAGATTTTCATTTTTTTCTGCCACAGTTTTCATTTTTGAAAGAATGTTTTCAACTTTTTTGTTGTCACGTGTGCTTCGAAGTTCTTTTAGATTTTTAGCTTGTTGTGCTTCGATAGAATTATCTATTCTCATCAGTTCTTGTTTTGCTTCTTTTGTATCTGTAAATTTGTTAACACCTACAATGACTCTTTCACCACTGTCGATTTCTTGTTTTAAGCGGTACGCGTTTTGTCTAATTTCAGATTGGAAGAACCCACGCTCTATTCCAGACAGTGAACCACCCATCCTATCAATTTTTTTCAGGTATTTGTTAACCTCGTCCTCAATTCGATCGCAAAGATATTCTACATAATAAGAACCCGCAAGCGGGTCTACAGTTTTTGTAATTCCGCTCTCATGAGCTACAATCTGTTGTGTTCGTAATGCTATCTTCACTGCAGCTTCTGTTGGTAGGGCTAATGCCTCATCTTTTGAATTGGTATGAAGCGATTGTGCCCCTCCAAGTACTGCTGCCATGGATTGGATTGCAACCCTTACAATGTTATTATCAGGTTGTTGCGCAGTAAGTGATTCACCACTAGTTTGCACATGAAATCTAAGATGCATTGATTTTGGATCGTGGGCATGAAATCTTTCTTTAATTATTTTTGCATATATCCTGCGTGCTACTCTAAATTTTGCAATCTCTTCAAGAAATTCATTTGTACAACAGAAAAAAAACGATAATCTTGGAGCAAAGTCATCTATTTTTAATCCGCGTTCAACACATGTTTCAATGTATTCTATAGCGTTTGCAATTGTAAACGCAACTTCTTGTACAGCGTTACATCCAGCTTCACGCATGTGATAACCAGAGATTGAAATTGGATACCATTGTGGGACCTTTTTAGAACAATATTCTATCATGTCGCCAATCAATCGCATGGATGGTTTTGGCGGATAGATGTAGGTGTTTCTTGCAATGTACTCCTTTAGAATATCATTTTGAGTGGTACCCCTTAATGCATTGCTTGGAACGCCTTGTGATTCTCCAACCGCAATGTATAATGAAAGTAGGGTTGATGCGGTAGAGTTTATCGTCATCGACGTACTTACTTTGTCAAGGGGAATTCCGTTAAAGCATGACATCATGTCTTTAAGTGAAGTGATAGAAACTCCTACTTTTCCCACTTCACCCTCAGCATGTGAATCATCTGCATCATATCCAATTTGTGTTGGAAGATCAAAAGCCATACTAAGACCTGTTTGACCTCTTTCAAGTAAAAACTTGAATCGCTCATTTGTTTTGTCAGCTGTAGCAAATCCGGTATACTGTCTCATAGTCCACAACCTGTCACGGTACATCCCAGGATGTACGCCACGAGTAAAGGGATACTTTCCTGGCTCCTCATCTTTACTTCGTGGTTTTACTTTAGAATCATAGACTCGTTTTACCGGGATTTTTGAATCAGTTTTTACTGGTTTCATATCATTCACTTTATTGACTTTGATATTTTCTCCCCTGCTTCAAATGGATCCAAAGTTTTTGATTGAACTTTTTTAAGATATTTTGCATAAGTTGTACTGGAATCAAGCATTCTGTCAACTTTGGTTTTGATATTATTTAAAACAATATCTCTTAGTTCTGCTTCAAGTTTAGATTTTTCTTCAATGATTTTTGTTTTTTTCTTTGTAGCCATAAATTCGTTTAATTTTTTTGCAAATTCCACTATTCCTTTGTTTGATTTTGTTGAAGTCATCATTATTGATGGATTTTTCTCTGTCATTCCTATAAAATCTCTAACAGTATCAAATAACTGGCTTGCCCCAGGCAGATCGCTTTTATTTATAAGATAAATATCTCCAATTTCGGTCAAACCTGCCTTTATTGTTTGTATACTGTCACCAGTGTTTGGATTGAAAACAACAACCGTAATATCAGAAATTTTTGAAATTTCAACTTCAGTTTGGCCTGCACCAACACTTTCAATTATAATTGGATCAAATCCTGCATACTCCAAGACTCGGATACTATTTCTTACCGCGCGTGAGATTGCACCTGTTGCACCTCTTGAGGCCATGCTTCTGATATAAGTTCCTGAATCAGTTGATTCGGACATTCTGACTCTGTCACCAAGTATCGCTCCTCCTGTGATATGACTTGTTGGATCTATTGCCAGTACTGCTGTTTTGTAACCACGTTTTTTTAGCTCAAGAGCAACCTTGTCTATAAGAGAGCTTTTTCCAGCCCCAGCAGGTCCTGTTATGCCTATAACAATTGATTTCCCCGAACTTTTGAATATTTTTTTTATCAATAAGCGTGCCTCTTTCTCATTGTTCTCTATGATTGATATTGCTCTTGCAATGGCATGTCTTTTGCCATGTTTTAATTCACTTACAATATCCATATAGAAAGAATAACCGGTTGTATCCACAATAAAATCTTCTTGTTTTCCACATCTGGTTTTTACTCAACAAAGATTTTAAAACCCAAAAGACAGTTTTACTGACATGTCCCAAAAAACCGCTGCTCGCAGGATAAAAATTCTTGTTGCAAAACTAGGTCTTGACGGTCATGATCGTGGTGCTTTGGTACTATGTCGGGCATTCAGGGATGCAGGAATGGAGGTCATCTATTCTGGCCTTTTTGCCACGCCAGAAAGAATTGCCAAGATAGTAGAAGATGAGGATGTTGATGCAGTAGCACTTAGCCTTCTAAATGGAGCTCACCTTACATTATTTCCAAGAGTTGTCAAAGCACTCAAAGAAAAAGGAATCAAAGATGTTCTTGTTGTTGGAGGAGGAGTCATTCCAGAAGATGACAAACCAGATCTTGAGAAATCAGGGGTCACAGGAAACTTTGGTCCTGGAACTCCATTATCTACAATAATTGATCATATAACATCTAGAGTTTCTAAACAAAGAAAAATTTAGTTATTCTTTTGAATCCGGCCACATCATTTGTCGCATTTTCTTGCCTACTTGTTCTATTTGATGTGCTTCTATTTGCTTCATATATCTATCAAATGCATTTTTGCCATTTTTCTCATAATCACTAATCCATTCTTGGTTAAAGGTTCCGTCTTGAATCATTTTTAGAATTTTTTTCATGTTGTCTTTAACATCTTTGTTCATTACCATTGGTCCTCGAGTAAGACCACCATATCTTGCAGTCTCGCTTACCCTTCTCCACATTCCGTTAATTCCATATCTTTGGATCATATCAACAATTAGTTTCAATTCATGCAAGACCTCAAAGTATGCTATTTCTGGCTGATAGCCTGCCTCAACTAATGTTTCAAATGCGTTCATAATCATTGATGCGCATCCCCCACAAAGATCAGCCTGCTCACCAAACCAATCAGTTTCTACTTCCTCTTGAAAAGTTGTTTGGATAACTCCTGCCTTTGTACTACCTATCCCTTTTGCTATTCCAAGAGTTCTGTCCCATGCTTTTTTGGTATAATCTTGATATACTGCAACAATAGATGGAGTACCAAATCCTTCAAGATATGTTTCTCGCACTTTAGATCCTGGACCTTTTGGTGCCACCATTATAACATCGACATTAGTTGGAGCTTTTATCCACTCCCAGTGAATTGCAGCACCGTGAGAAAATGACAGTGCTTTTCCTGCACTAAGGTTTGGCCCAATCTCTTCTCGATAGATCTTTGCCTGAAGCATATCAGGTATCAACACATGAATAATATCAGCTGCCTTGCAGGCGTCTGCAATTTTCATCACCTTGTGTCCGTCAGATTGAGCCTTTTTCCAACTTTCTCCGCCCTCTTTTAACCCCACAATTACTTTGAGGCCGGAATCTCTTAGGTTGTTAGCTTGCGCATTACCCTGTATCCCGTATCCAATTACAGCAATTGTT
The DNA here is from genome assembly GCA_035455105.1 of Nitrosarchaeum sp. Lineage (GTDB taxonomy): Archaea > Thermoproteota > Nitrososphaeria > Nitrososphaerales > Nitrosopumilaceae > Nitrosarchaeum. The sequence goes on along the minus strand of DATIFS010000033.1, from coordinate 1,718 downwards.
TGGTTAGTAATTGGTTCCAAGCTGACTTGATCATCCTTCCAAGTTTTTGCCATATCAGGAGTGCAATTCATTGCAAATATAATACTAATGGATCTAGAAATATTACACTTTAAGCAAATCCGTAAATACGAGATGAACGGCTTTGTATTGTGATTAAGAAAAAAAGTAACCTGTTTGTTGCATCGAACCATAGAAAAGAATTCCGCTGGGCAATGATTGGAATGCTGGCTGGTGTTTTCATTTCAAAATCAGATCTGATAATTCAGGATTTATTGAAACCTAAATGGGACAACGACACTACACTGTTAAGTATAGCTGCATGTCTTGTCTAAATTCTTATTGGCTCAATAATTCTAAGGATTTTTAATAAAAAACCAAAGAAAACATATTCTGGTATTGAAAATCTGGATTAAATTACTAATTATTGGCATAGTTTTCTTAATTGGAGCATTCATACTTGGAGGCTCTGGATGGAATTCAGTCGAAGGAATTTGGGATGGCGATTAGTGCCATAGGCGGAATAATTTTTGTGGTTGGTCTTCTAGCTGGGTTAACTCGTGGTTTCAATAGAATGATGCGAGAATAAATTCGATAAAAAAATTTAAACAACATTTTAAACTTGCAAAATAACTTATTGTGAATGGAACCCAGTGACATTTTAACTATGATAATGTCAGGAGCTGTAGCATTTGCAACATTTCTCCTTTGGAGAGCTACTAAACAGCTTTCAGTAACAACAAAAGAAATTGGGAAATTAACTATCATGCCGAAAATAACTATCGTAAATCATAATAAAGTGGGAGATGATGAAATTCACGAACATTTTGAATTTAGTTTAAAAAATGATGGTGTAGGTAATGCTTTTGAAATACAAATTGAAACTTTTCATAAAGGAGGGTCTACTGTTCATCCAACTATCCATATGATAGGAGTAAATGCTGCTGACCGTGTTACCGATAATAGTGTTGATAAATCCGACAAAACCGTAAGATACAAAATTAGTTATCGTGATATCGCTGATAACTCCTACACCAGACATTTGTTATATGATCTAGAAGATCACACAACAAAGATTCTAAAAATAATTAAGTTTTAACCATCACTTTCTATTTTTCTCTAAAGAATCTAATATGTTTCTGCTTCATAATCTTCTGTTGCAAATATATTCTTTCGAAATCTAAATTGTTAGTTTTTTCCCACATTTTATGCATTTGACTATTGTTTCTTCTGCTTTGATCTTTTCAAACTTTTTAGATCCACAATCAGGACAGAGTGGACATGCACGCAATTTTTTCATATTCAACTAGATACCAAGTTTTGCTTTGTGTAATTTGATCTCGCTTTCTTCTACTTTTTTAAAGAGAGGTGAGACTACACCCAGTTTATGGTTTGTCTTTATTCCAAGGTCTGAAATTGAATCCCATCTTTGATTATAGACTTTGTCTTGAAAGTTAAGTTGATTCCATATTTTCTCTGCAGAATCTGGTAGAAATGGAACCAATGCAATTGCAATGCTACGTGCAGCATTGACTGAGAGAAAAACACAGGTGTTTGTTCCTTTTCCTTTTTTCCAAGGCTCTTTGTGCTGGAAATATTGGTTAAAGTGTGCAGAAAATTCAAGGATTTTTTTAAGAGCTCTGTCAATATGGTTTTGATCCAATAATTCTCCAACTGCAGATGACAGGTTTTTGATTTTATCTTCAACTTCTTTGTCAATA
>DATIFS010000032.1:0-7712 GCA_035455105.1 Nitrosarchaeum sp. | reverse complement strand
AAGACCAGTTGGGGCACTAGGTGAGCCTCCCGTTTGTGGTGTAGGTGTGCTAGTAGATGTTGCACAAGTAGGAGGTGAAGCAGAAACACCAGCCGTTGGTGTGGCAGTTGCTTCGTTTGATCGTCCACTAGAACCAAGTGGGTATACAGCAGAGACTACAAAAGTGTATGTTGTACCAGTTGTCAGGCCAGTTATCACATGAGATGTGGATTGTCTTCCAGTGTCCTCAACTACCCAATCATATACTCCAACTCCTAATTTTTTTTCAATACTATAACCTGAGATGGATTGACCAAAAGTTTCTGTGGGAGCATACCAACAAAGACTGACCTGATTTGGGGCAGTAGCTACTGCAACAAGATTTGTTGGTGTAGTTGTCTTTGATGGCTTTCCAGAAGCCTCACTTGATGCAGGACTGGTTCCAGCAGAGTTTACTGACGACACCCTGTAGGTGTATGTAGTACCAGAGACTAGACCAGAATGAGTATATGTCGTAGTGGTAGTACCAGTGTTTGCAACAAGAACAGTATATCCTGCATTTCCAACTCTAACCTCGATTTTATATCCCGTAACGGTGGCACCACTAGTTGGCGCTTTCCATGAAAGACCAAGTGACGTATTTGATGCAATTCCAACAACAAGATCAGTTGGTGGGTTTGGCACACCAGTAGTTGTTTGTCCCGGAGTTGCCTCATTTGATGGGTCACTTGTTCCTGCAGAGCTTATCGCAAAGACTCTGTATGTGTATGTCACCCCTGAGGAAAGACCTGAACGTGAATATGTGTTAGTTACTCCAGTAGTTGCAAGTGTAGCAAAGGAGCCTCCAGCGGCTCTTTCCTCGATTCTGTATCCTGTAATAGGGGAACTACTTGATGGTGTAGTCCAGGAAAGATCGATTTGTGTTGAAGAAACTTGGTTAGCCACAAGATTGGTTGGAGGATTGGGTTTGGAAGAAGATGACGTCGATGTTGGTGTAGCTGAAACTTCAGTAGATGGATTACTAGTACCAATTGAGTTTATTGCATAAATTTTGTAAGAGTATGTTGTTCCAGTTGTGAGACTTGGATGAGAAAATGAGGTAACCGGGCCTGTGTTTGAAGTAAGCTGATTGTAATTGCCATTCCCTATTTTTACATCAATCCTATAACCTGTAACTGCAGGACCTCCATTGTATGCAGGAGGATTCCAGCTTATAGTTATCATGGTTGGAGAAACTGCGACGGCAGAAGGACTGATTGGTGGTCCAGGTACAATATTTTGTGATGCTAGAACTTCAACAAAAACACTTTGCGATGGTGGGCCTATTACAGCTTGGTTTCTTGCAGAAACTTGGTAAACATACGTACCAGGTGAAACACCGCTATGAGTGTAGGTTGTTGCAGTACTTGCAGTATTGTCAATAACTGTTGTAAAAGAGGAACCTGCAGCCGCTGATTTTACCTCGATTTTGTATCCTGTAACAGTTCCACTTGGTGCGTTCCAAGACAGATTAACTTGAGAAGATGATCCAGGAGTGGCAGTAAGAGAGGTGGGTTGACCTGGAGGTGTTTGACCAAAGGCTTGTAGAGAGAAGGAGAGTACGAATAAAAATGAGATTGAAAGTATCAATAATTGTTGGTTTCGCAACTTAGGATCGTTCCGTAATACTTGCCTATTAACACCGCTAATAAATTATACTAACAATTTATCCAATAAATTAGATAATTTGGGGGATCTGTGACCTAGGTGGGTCAATGGGGAGGGTTATAGTATGGGGATAACAACAAAGTAACAATAAGTTACCAACTCCCTGTAAAAAGAACCAAATGAAATTAATTTCATAATTTATTCATGGATGATGAAATCAAAAGAGCATGATGGTGTGACTAGGAGCATTGTAGGGACATGGAAGATGGTGTATTTTTTCTGGAAACCAAACCCTAACATGAAAATTTTATTTCTTATTGATTTCCAGGGAGATAATATTCGAAAAAATTACAATTAGAAAATCTAAAACATTTTATCAGATTATTTTGTAATCCGCGAAATGATTTCATTTTGTTTCAAATCTCCTTCAAGAATTTCCAAATCTGGCAGACGGACAATAAATAGGAAAAGGTGAAACGAATTGTTTAGGAGACAGAACGAATTGAATATTCCATGGAAAAAATCGCACAAGGCAGTAGCTCCAATTATTGCTACATTACTAATGATTGCAATTGCAGTAGTTGGCGGTGTAATGATTTATGTTTTCACTCAAGGTTTCTTTGGAAGTAATACTCTGACTGTTTCACCATTTATGGATGCTGTCACCATGTCAGGATATGATATGCGAGAATTAATTGCAAACGGAACTAGTGGTGTAACAACTCACGAAGGACAAGTTCTTGGAATTGCAGTTGGTCAGTATGGCGATGATAATAATCCCTTATTAGCGAACGCAAAATCAGAATCTGAGGAAGGAACTGTTTTCATTAAAAACATTGGACAAAAACCATACACAATTACAAAACTTGAGGTAAATGGAAGACAGATGGACTTTGATGGCGTCGGTCCACTTACTAGTGGAGAATTTGGCATCATAACAGTGCCAGACGCAAAAACTCCATCCGCTGGAACAACTCTTCGAGCTGCACCAACCATACTCCCAGGACAAGAGGGAACTTTGGTGATATCATTTGACGGAAGTGGAGATGCCAATGACAACGAGGCAGTAAACGGTAGAACCATCCCAATAAAAGTAACATCTGCAAGCGGTTCAGTTTATACCTTTAACGTGGTTATTGGCGGAAATTCCTAAACCAATATTTTATTTTAAAAATAATTTAAAAAAGACATATTGCATTGTTAAAAAATTACAGTCCAAATCTAGAAAACATTTTTCTTAAAATATTTGGTCTTTGTTTGTTGCCATCCCGAATGATGTTTTTTTGACCAAATCTCTTGGCCCTAATCAGACTAAGTTTTACACATCTGTGCTCCTCTGGAAGCCTGTGATCATGACAGAAAAAATCCTTGCAGTAGCTACATTCAAAGGGCAAATCAGACATTTCCCCACAATATTGGCATGGTTTTTGTTGCACGAATAAAATACTTTTTTAGATAATAAAATTGTTTAATATCACATTGTTAAGGTTCGAATAATTTTGTCCTTTGTCTGCTAAAATTTTCGACTTCTGTTGGCCTTTAGCTAAAACCCACATACCATGGCTTTGTCAGATACTGTTATTTAGGGTAAAATTTTGAAGTTTATCAATCATGGGCAAAAAAATCAAGGAAGAGCGTGCAGAAAAACGTGAAAAATACAGTGACAAGATTTCCCGTGAGAAACTCAGATTCAAATTAATTGCTGGCGGAGTAATTGCCGGAGTTGTAGTTATTCTTGCAATCACAGGATACATGTTTTATGAAAATACATTTGCAGGCAAAACAAATAATCTGGGTGGTCCTCAAGGTGCAGGAAAACTTGGCGGTGAGCACGAGCATGCCGCAATGAATGTCATAATATTTGGTGACAAGTTTGACTTTTCCACACCTGCCTATCAAGTAAAAAGCCCATACATCCACTTTGAATCCTCTAATGGCGAGACAGTGCACAGACATGCAGCAAATGTCACCATGGGATACCTCTTTGATACATTAAAAATTAAACTGACTGATGATTGCTATGTGTTCCCTGACACAAGACAGTTTTGTACAAACGGTAACTATACCTTAAAGTTTTTCATAAACCATCAACAGGTCCCTGGAATACGTGACTATGTACTCCACCAAGGTGACAGAATTCTTATTTCATATGGAAATGAAAACAGTACAAAAATCAATGAACAGCTTGCAAGAGTAGACTCTATTCTAATAGATGTAAAACAATAAAATCTTAAAATTTTATCAAGATTCTGTTAGAGCTCTTTTTAGCTGATTAAATTCGTCAACTGAAATCTCACCTTTTGCCAACCTGTTTCTTAGAATCATTAATGCATAATCTTCCTCAGATGTTCCAGTTGGACTATATTGTTGTGTTTCTACCTCGGCAGATTCTTGGGTTTCGTGAATCTCCATTCTCTTTGGTCTTCGTTTCAGACCAAATACAACGGCTGCCACAGCTGCTACTGCTCCAAGACCAATTGCAAGATACAAAAGGCCAGAATCAAGACTTATTGGGGTTCCTGAAGTTGTGTTTGGTGTTTCATTTGTTGTTCCATCGGTATTGTTTTGCTTGGTTCCACCATCAGAACCAGTAGTTCCAGGGGTTTGAGATTCTTGTTGTTTCTTTGCAGCTTCGATTCTTTCTTTAATTTTATCTTGTATTGACTTGCCACCTGAACTAGTTGTTGAACCTGTATCTGTTTCATCATCAGATGGAGTAGGAGCAGGTGTTGGCGTGGGCGTTGGAGTCGGCGTAGGAGTTGGAGTGGGAGTAGGTGTTGGCGTAGGTGTGGGGTTGGATATTGGAGAGCCATCCAACGAAAAATCAAAATTAATTATCTTCCCATTTTCAATACGTCCGGAACTGAGAAATGCAGTAGCCTCGTATGTCCCCTGGTTTTTAAAAGGAGTATTATTAGCCCCAGTATCAAATTCAATTTTAAATTTGTTTTCAGCATCAGACGTTCCTGATCTTATTATTACAAAGACTCCTAGCTGATCCTTAATGCGGACAGAAACCATCGAGCCGATATCCTCTGGTGCCACTGTTCCAGTAAATGTAATCTTTTCTCCTTTTTTGTACAATGGTTTGTCAGTAGTAACTGTCAATACCTCAGCATATGCTGGCAATGCAAGTGAAATCACAATAACATAAATACAACAAATCAAAAATAGCTTTATTGATCCCTTCATGCCCTTTTTTGTATCAACCATATTATTAAAAACGCGTAGAATTGATACTTTTTAATCCAAAGCTAAAACATACTATGAAAATCAATAGAAAGCTAAAATTATGCCTCTCATCTCCCAATCTAGTCTGGAATGGAAATATCAAGTAGAAATGTAGTGGAAGGACCCTCTAGAGCCCCTCATCGTGCCATGTACAAAGCTATGGGGCTTGATGATGGAGACTTAGGCAAGCCCTTCATTGGGGTATCACACACCGGAAACGAAGCAACTCCTTGTAACATACTTCTTGGAAAGATCTCACAAAATGCAAAACGTGGAGTAAGTGACGCAGGGGGAACACCAAGAGAATTTGCAACCATAGCTGTAAGCGATGGGATCGCAATGGGTCATGAAGGAATGAAGGCATCACTAGTGAGTCGAGAAATTATTGCAGATTCTATTGAAATAATGGTAAGAGCACATCAGTATGATGGACTAGTCGGTCTTGCGGGATGTGACAAAAGTTTGCCTGGAACCATGATGGCAATGGCAAGACTAAACCTTCCATCTGTGTTTGTTTATGGCGGAACTATAATGCCAGGAATTTATGAAGGAAAACAAGTAACAGTTCAAGATGTTTATGAAGCCGTTGGGGCTTATGATGCAGGACAGCTTACACTGGAAGCCTTGAAAAACTTGGAAAATGTGGCATGTCCAAATGCAGGCTCTTGTGGTGGAATGTACACAGCAAATACCATGGCTTCAATAAGTGAGGCAATAGGAATAGCTTTACCTGGTAGTGCATCACCCCCAGCTGAAGACCCAAGACGTGACCAGATGTGTTATGACAGCGGAAAAGCAGTGATGAATCTTTTAGAAAATAGAATAAGACCAAAAGACATTCTTACTTTTGAAGCATTTGAAAATGCAATCACTGTAGCAAACGCAATTGGTGGTTCAACTAATGCCATACTACATCTTTTAGCTCTATCCCGTGAAATCGGAGTAAAACTTACTTTGGATGATTTTGAGCCAATCAGGAAAAAAACTCCGCACATAGCAGACATGAGACCTGGCGGATTTTATGTAATGCTTGACCTTGATAAAATTGGAGGAATTCCATTGTTGATGAAAAGTTTGATGAAAAAAAATCTTCTAAACTTGGATGTCATGACAGTAACAGGAAAAACTCTAAAACAAAACCTTGATTCTATCAACATCTCATTTGATTCAAATCAAAAAGTACTCAAACCAATTGAATCACCAATTCACGAAGTTGGCACACTGACTGTATTACGAGGCTCCCTTGCTCCAGATGGTGCTGTAGTAAAAATAGCTGGAGTAAAAACATCAGAGTTTAAGGGAAGAGCTAAAGTCTTTGATAGAGAAGAAGATGCCTTTGATGCTGTTTCAAAAAGAGAGATAGTAGAAAGAGATGTTGTAATAATCAGATATGAAGGGCCAAAGGGTGGGCCTGGAATGCGTGAGATGCTTGGAGTAACTGCAGCACTAGCTGGTCAAAAGCTTGGAGAAAAAGTTGCCCTCGTCACAGATGGGAGATTTTCTGGCGCGACACGAGGTCTAATGATTGGACATGTTTCACCAGAAGCATTTGTTGGTGGAAACATTGCTCTAGTAAAAAACGGAGACGAAATAAGAATCAACGTTGAAAAGAATTCTTTGGATCTAATGGTTTCAGAATCAGAACTTGAACAAAGACGCAAAGCTTGGAGACCAAGAAAACCAAATTATGAAACTGGCGCACTAGCAAAATATGCATCTCTTGTTGGTTCAGCATCTGAAGGTGCAATTACAACACCAAAGTGGTAAGAAAATTATTTTGAAAAATGATTTTCACAGTACAATCTTGTCTTATTATTATCTGATACTGCAGTAACGGAAAGACCGTCTTCAAGACCTTTTTTACATACACTGCACACAGCTTCAATCACGCTGCTTTTTACTACATTTGGCTTTTGTACAAAGTACAAGTCTTGAAAAAGTAGAGATTCACTACGATTCTGCTTTGGGACAAGCATCTGAGACATGTATACAATATAGTCACGATCGCTTATAAAGGTACCGTACCATACCGTAAAATAGCAATATTGTGAGTAACGGTTTCGATAGCATTTTTTGTTTTAGGTACTAGGTGCTGGTTGAGAATTTTTTGGGAGTGTAAATGCAAATGTGGTTCCCTTGCCAACCTCACTTTCAAACCAAATTTTTCCTCCATGCTGTTCTATTATATTTTTACAAATTGATAGACCTAGTCCGCTTCCACCTTTTTCCCTTGTCAAAGACGCATCGACTTGATAGAATTTCTTAAAGATTTTATCATGTGCTTCTTTTGGAATTCCTCTTCCATTATCCTTGATTGAAATTTTTGCTTCTTCTGGATAATCTTCTACAAGGACACTGACTTTGCCAGTCTCTGGTTGAACAGCCTTGATGCTATTTTTAATCAAATTATTAATGACTTGGCGGATTCGCTCATCATCATATGTTGTAAGAATGTCCTCTTTTGCATTATGAGTCAACTCTATCTTATCTACAATAGCCTGAGGCGCCATCAACTCTACAGATTTTGCTACAGAAGATTTTATGTTATTGGGTAATTTTCTAAATTTAAGTTGGCCTAGCTCTAACTTTTGCGCATCAAGTAAATCAGATATTAATGCAAAAAGGGATGTAGAGCTTGCCTTGATTATCTCTAATCTTTCTTTTTGAGTGTCCGTTATTGGACCCATGTGTCCTTTAAGCATCATATCTGCATATCCAGAGATTGGCACCAGTGGAGTCTTCAGTTCGTGTGTTATCATGGCAAGAAATTCATCTCTTGCTAGCTCATTTTGTTTTGCTTTTTCTGTCTTTTCTTTGAGAGTCTTTGACATTGAATTAAAGGCCCCCATAATTGC
>DATIFS010000031.1:0-2064 GCA_035455105.1 Nitrosarchaeum sp. | reverse complement strand
TAGAAACTTGTACAAGCATTTGGAATGTGCAAATTATACTGGAATTCTACAAAATGCCTCTATCTATATTGACATTAAAGATGAGGACGCTATGTTGTTTTTGCGTCAATGTGAAAAAATCTCCTTTGATAACGATAAGGTAACCTATTTGGACATAAACCATGTTGATTTTGCTGTAAATCTACTTGAACTTCCAAAATACCATGAATCGCAACGTGATAATGTTGTAAGCAGGATGGTTGGGCACATAATCGAAATGTTCAGAGATTTGTACTCACAGCGTCAAACCTTTGTTCAAATGGAACGAATCTTACGTTTACTATTACATTATCTGTATTCAAATACTGATTCTCCAATGATACTGGATCTATATTATATAATTATAAAACTACAAAGATCTGGCTCTGCAGAGCTTGAACAGATCAAACGAATTTTCAAAAGTATAACTGGGCCTGAAATGGAAGTTGCGCTAAACTCTGTCTCATTACTTCCAAAAGATTCATGGGTCCCACTTTTGAATAGGCTTGAGATATTTGTTACAGATCCATATTTGAGAAAGAAATTCGGAGTAAAAAAAACAACCATTAATTTTGAAAAAATGTTGCAACCTGGAAATATTACAATTTTTAGAATATCTGATACTGAGACACCAAAACATGTACATGGTCTTGCAATAATGACAATAGTGTTAAAAATTTGGTTTATGATTCAGGAAAGAGCTAGTAAAATTGAATCTGCAAAACGTGACCTAGTTGTTTTGACATTAGATGAATTTCAAAAAATATCTGATCTATCAATTCTGTTAACAATTCTTTCTCAAGCTCGTTCATATAATCTAGGTCTGATTCTATCTCATCAAAATATTGCACAGATAAGCACTGAGATTCTTGAAACGGTAGTTGGAAACACATCTACACAAATTTATGGACGTATATCTGGTTCTGATGCGGGAAATATATCTAGAATAATTGATCCTCGTTTTTCACAAGACCTTACTGATCAGATTGCAACACAACCCGATTTTGTTTTCACAGCAAAAATTAGACCTCCTTTAGGATGTCAACAAAGTCTACCAAATCAATTTCATGCTATGCCTCCACCGCCGTTAATTATGTCAGAATCTGAAACAATTCAATTTATTCAAAAGATGAAAGATCAGTACGGATCAAAAGAAATCATTGAATCCACATTCGATTCAACAGAAAACAAGAGAATAGAATGGATGAAGCAACTTGAAGCAGAATTTAGAACTAAAGATGAATGGGATATTATCTTATTTTTACATAATAAAAATGGGAATCTAAACGAAATAGTGGATGGTGTGAAAAGTACCGATCGTGATAAAACAAGCAAAATTATTAAAACGCTTTGTAACAATAACGTGATCATAATATCTAGTACAAAAAGACATGGACCAATACTCGAATGTGAATATGCGCTTTCAGCAAAATCTAAACAATCCTATTTTCCAGAAACATTCGAATCTATTGGAACTGCAAAAGATATACCCGAGGTATCAAAAAAAGCATATGATTATTATCTTGAAAAGAAATTCTTTATCTCTTTAACCAATCATAATATTAAAAAAAATAAAATTATGAGTGATATCATAGTTTATGATTATCAAAAAGATGTAGCTATTTCTGTTGAAATTGAATCACAACATGAAATCAGTAGCCATCCTGAACAAGTTAGGCTAAACATGATAAAATGGAAAGATTTTGGATTTGCTGAATGCCACATGTGGTCGAAAAGTAATAACATAATCAAGATAAAAAATAGTCTTGGAAACGAAGCTCAAAAAGTTCAAACGTTTCTAGTCTAGATTCATAATACAAAATATTCGGCATCAGGATGGTGCACAACAATTGCGGCAGTTGATTGCTCCGGAATAATCTGTCCTGCCTCAGTTAGTGTCATTCCTGATTTTTCCGGCTCTAGCAATTTCCACACCAGGTGATGCTGGGATACATCTGGGCAGCTTGGATAGCCCCAGGAATAGCGCAGGCCTCTTTTTTCTCCTATCTTTAGATCCTCCCGTATTCTTTGGTTTGTCAGTTCTGC
>DATIFS010000030.1:0-4346 GCA_035455105.1 Nitrosarchaeum sp. | reverse complement strand
TGTTTGTAAAAGTAGAAAAGCTGCGTAATTGTTTTATAAAATAAAAATTGTATTTTTATTGACCAAGTAATGTATGTCGAAGCAAACAATAATCAATCAGGAAACAGCCAAGAAAAACACCAACACGTGTGGCATGTTGTTTCCGATCATTGGAAATGTGAAGACTGTGGAAAAACATTTGGATTAAACAAATGATGGATTAACAGTGTACCTATTTGGAAGACTCTTTTTATATCATTTTGATCTCAAAGAATCCTTGTGATTTACTTTATCGTGTCTGAATAGACTAAACCTCTTAGCTAATACATTAATTGAAACAAAGAAAACAACCCATCCAATTAGCGAACTTGCCAAAGATGCTTGGTATGGTTCTTTTGTAAGCTGAAGAAATTCGTAGTGCAAAGTGATTTTTGTTAAAGAATAAATTCCCTCTGAGATGAACATTGACATTCCAAGTTTTATCAAGTTGTGGTTGATGGGAAAAATTTTCTTGTTGTCAGTTATGGAGTTATGGTTTTTGTGTCTGTTATCCACATAAAGCAAGAAAGCAAAAAACGGGATGTAAACATCGTATTCAATCAATAATACAAACAGCGCGTTTGCCATCTTGTTATTGTCATATTGTGCATAAAGTTGGGCAACACATGCACCTGCTACTAGACCAGCTATGCCAGCGACTATCATAGCTCTATTGAATAATATCATTTCCTCGTGTTTGCTTGAAATTCTAATTAAAAATTCTAATGACACAATACGGAAGACGTGGAAAAAATTTGTATTAAAAACTGGCATGTCTTTTCAAAATACTTACTTGACATCAGAAATTGTGAAATTATTTTAAATCCATCTGTGTTTTCTGCATAATGCTCTTTAAACCAGTTTAAAATTAACAAAGAGAAGTGGATAAAAGTTGCATTATTTCTGCTGTTTAGGCAATTTTATGATAAATGTGGTGCCTTTTCCAAGTTCAGACTTGGCATGTATTGTTCCCCCATGATTTTCTATTACACTTTTACAGCTTACTAGCCCTAGGCCAGTTCCAGTCTGTTTTGTTGTAAAAAGAGGATCAAAGATTTTTAACATGTTTTCGTCAGAAATTCCTGAACCATTGTCTTCTACCTCAATTATGGCATAATCGTTTTCATCATTGATTCTGATGTTGATCTCACCTTTGTTGTTCATAGCCTGGATGGCATTAGTTATCAGGTTTGCAAAGACAATCTCTATTTTTTCGCTATCGCATGTTAGTGTAACGTCTCTTTGAGGCAAAATAATTTGCACAGTATCTGGCTTTACCATTCTTTCTAGGGCCAAGTGTATGATTTTCATCAAAGAATTGCTTGAAAAGTTTAGCGGCTTTGGGGTGACATAGTCTAATACCTCGTCTATTTGGTGGGTCATTCTTGTCACTGCCCTGTCCAGCCTTGATAGGTCGTTTTTACTTTTTTCATCCATAGTGGGATTTTTTATTTTTATTATTTCTATGGTATTTTTTATCACGCCAAGTGGATTTCTCAAGTCATGTGCAATTCTAGCAGATAATTCGCCAATTGCTGAAAGTCTCTTTAATTTTTGTTCTTCTAACTCTTTTCTAACATTATAAACTTCAGTCATGTTTCGTATCACGGTATTACTACCAATTAATTTTCCATTTTCATCATATAGATTACTTGCACTAAGAAGAGTTGGGAAGATGCTTCCGTCTTTTTTTTTAAACCAAATCTCTCTGCTTGTGAGATGTCCTTCATTTCTCCATGATTCAAAGGAAGTTTTAAGATCACTTGCACTGCCCTCTGCGACATGATCAAAAATGGAACTACCTATGATCTCTTCTTTGGTGTATCCTAAAGAATTCACATAGGACGTGTTGCAATCAAGAATTATTCCTTCAGTGTTTATTGTACGATAAAGTTCTGGTGAATCCTCATAGAGGCTACGGTATCTTTGTTCTGTGTGTGAAAGAAGATTAATGACTCCTTTAAGGGAGGTTGACATGTCATTGTAAGTTCTACCAAGTTCACCAAATTCATCATCAGAATTTATCTCTATTTTTACATCTAATTTTCCTCCTGCCATTTTATTGGCTGCAGTCCTTAGGTTAGACAGAGGTTTTGTGATAGAACGCGCAGTAAATAATCCAAAACCGGTTGCAATTACAAGCGAAATAAAAACCGCGACCAGGATTAAATTTGTACTTTCTTCAACAAGTTTTGGTATGTCTTCCGTTGCTAGATCAGTAATTCTGTTTATTTGTAGTAAGGAGAAAATCCCGACAATAATAATTAAGGAAATAATTCCGCCCAACCCAAATATCATTTTGTGTAAAATTTTCATTTTACGTTGAAGTTATTTTATTATTGAGAATATCATTAAGTTTATGTTGAATTTTTATTGACTAGAGTCTTATTACAAACCCTTTAGACAATTATAGCGTAGCATTGTTATACCATATACAATTATTATCGGTATGAGGTTTGTTCACAAATGAGCAGTATGACAACTAAACAAACAACTGTTATCGTAGTGGATGATGATCCAGATACTGCTGAACTTTTATGTGAATTTCTGGAAATAAAGGGGATTAGGGTTTTAGGCAAGGGCTATGACGGTAAGCAAGCAGTAGATTTGTATCAAAAATTAAACCCAGATATTGTGTTTATTGATGTTATGATGCCAAACTTTGATGGGTTTTATGGATTGGAGCAAATCCGTAAACTAGATCCCATGGCTAAAATCATAATGGTTACAGCTGACCTTACAGCAGACACATCACGACTTTTAGATGAACTAAAAGCAACAGATGTAATCTACAAACCTTATGAATTTAATCAAGTAATGGCTATAATAGAAAAATTAAGAAAATAAGACGTTTTAAAAAAATACGAGTTATTTAAAGTTGTAATAATATGAGGTATTGAGAAGATTGTTTTGATAAAATTTCACACGATTTGTTTTAATTTTTGTTTATTTGTCAAGTTAATTTGAAACAGGCGTATATTCTTCAAATGCGACAGCAATAGCAGCCTGCAGTTTGTCCAAATCAAATGGTTTCTCGATATAAGCTGTCGCGCCAAGTTCAGAACAGCGCATAACTGTCTTGACATTGTCATTTGCAGTTATCATGATAACTTTGGCTTTAGGATGTGTAGACAAGATCTCCTCAAGTGCAGTGACTCCGTCTTTTTTGGGCATTGCAATGTCTAACAGTAACACATCAGGCCTTGTTTCGTTGAACCTCTCAACAGCTTCAGCTCCATTTGTTGCTTCACCCACAATCTCATGATTGCAAATTTTTAAAAGATCTTTTAAAAACATCCTAATTACATCAGAATCGTCTGCAATCATAACTCGCGCCATGAAGATGAATCTTCTTTTTGCTGTATTTAATAACGTGTATGTCACAGCAAGATGAGACATAAAAATTGATTTCATACACTTGATGAGAATATTTTTCTTGTTGATAATTACAACTAGTTCAAGGTTGTTATGTTAAAAATGTTACAAGTAAAGACTTTAGAACTACATGCATTGTATTTTATGAAGTAAATGAAAATCGTTCACAGGCTATACATTTTACTTTCAATCATAATTGTCACGGCATCAATTAATTTATTTTTGCTCCTGTCAACCACCCAAGGATATCAAATGGAATCAAACTTTACTGTTGGGGCTTATGAACTTCAAATCAAATCAATTGTTCAGGGGCTGTTGGGCGCAGACATTGTAATTCTTTTTATCGTACTTTTTTCATCAACCAGATCCTTAAACCCACTGAAATCACTTTCTGTTGCTCTTGCCCGTATAAAGGAAGGCAAGTATGGTGAAGAAATCAAATACGAATCTAATGATGAGATTGGTGCAATTATGGGGGCCTTTAACTCCATGTCAAAGACTCTCCAAGAAAAGACAGAAAAAGCAAAACAAAATGAACTAGCAAGAGATGAATTTCTTGCCATGATAACGCATGAACTAAAGACTCCGCTAGTGCCAATCTCTGGCTATGCAGATATGATGCTTAAAGGACACATGGGTCCAATCACAGACACCCAAAAAGAAAGATTAGAAATAATCAAGGCAAGCTCTACGTCACTTTTTGCATTAATATCGGATTTACTTGATGCACAAAAATTAGAGCTAGGCCAACTTAAATTTAGGAAATTACCCAATAACATAAAATCTTCTGTAGTAAAATCTGTAGAGTTGATGGCACCTCAGGCCATTGTGGACAAGATAGAGTTGACCCATAATGCAAAAAACGATATCCTTACCACATATGATGATGAGCGAATCCGCCAAGTCATTAATAATTTGATTAAAAATAGCATCAAGGCTGTTCAACCAGAGAC
>DATIFS010000029.1:0-45927 GCA_035455105.1 Nitrosarchaeum sp. | reverse complement strand
GAAATACAAAATGCAGACTCTTTGCGAGGAGACGATGTAAGAAAAACTCCACTATTGTATTCTCAGGTGTTCAGCGATATTACTGGATCTGAGGTCTATCTAAAAGCAGAGTTTCAACAAAAAACAGGTTCGTTTAAAATTCGTGGGGCATATTATAAAATAAAATCATTATCAAGTGAAGAAAAAAAACGTGGTGTTGTTGCAGCATCAGCAGGCAATCATGCACAAGGAGTTGCATTTGCATCATCTTTAGAAAAAATACCTTGTACGATTGTTATGCCAAAAAATGCATCTCCCTCAAAAGTATCTGCAACAAAAGGTTACGGCGCAAATGTAATTTTAGAAGGTATTAACTATGATGAAGCATCTGCAAAGGCAAAAGAAATTGCACAAAAGACAGGTGCAATAATGATACACGCATTTGATGATCCGCAAATAATAGCAGCTCAAGGCGTAATAGGATTGGAAATTTTAGAAGATCTTCCAGATGTTGAAGAAGTGTATGTTCCAATAGGTGGGGGAGGATTAGCTGCAGGTGTTTTAATTGCAATAAAAGAAAAACACCCAAACATCAAAGTAGTTGGAGTTCAATCAAAATCATTTCCATCAATGTATGAATCTATTAAAAATGGTTCTCTGACATCAAGTGGCGGTGCACGTACTATTGCAGATGGGATATCTGTAAAGACACCAGGACAAAAAACATTTTCAATAATCAAAGAATTGATTGATGAAGTAGTACTAGTAGATGATTCAGAAATTATCAAAGCAATGTTTTTGTTGATGGAACGAATGAAATTTGTAGTTGAACCTGCAGGTGTTGTTAGTTTAGCTTATCTGATTTCAGCAAAACCATCACCTGGGAAAAAAGTTGTAGCGATACTAACTGGCGGTAATGTGGATATGTATCTTTTAGGACAAATAGTGGATAAAGGATTGGCAACAATGGGACGTTTACTAAAATTATCCATTTTATTACCTGATAGACCAGGCGCATTCAAGGAAATAGTGGATGAAATTAGTGCAGCTAATGCAAACATTGTAGAAGTAGTGCATGATAGGTTGAGTTCAAATATCAGTGCAGGTTCTGCTGGAGTTACTCTAAGTTTAGAAACTCAAGGAAAGGAACAAGCAGACAAATTAATACAAATACTGCAAAAGAAAAACATTCAGTTTAGTTTGATGACATAAAATTATTTGAATTTTTTTTGAACAAATTTGCTTAGGCCTTGTTTTTTCATATTTTCAGATTCTCTTAATACAGAATCATGCTGATCTGATTTGTATTGTTTTAATTTCTTTTTAATCTCGGGAAATTCGTTTGCTAAAATTTTCATAGCATAAATTGCAGCATTACCTGCCTTGTTAATTCCAACTGCTACAACAGGAGATCCAGATGGCATTTCAGATATTGAAAGAAGAGAATCCAATCCTCCAAAAGATGAGAATTTCACATTATCTGTTTTGGATTGTTTGTCATTGAAAACCATTATTGGAACACCTATCACAGGAATTATTGTATGTGATGCAATCATTCCAGGAAGATGTGCTGCTCCGCCTGCGCCAGCAATTATTATTTTAAATCCCATTTGTTCTGCATGTTTTGCATATTCTTCTAATCTAGTAGGCGTTCTATGAGCGGAAATTATTTGATCTTCATGTTTTATCTTAAATTCATCTAAAATTTCTGCAGCACCATGCATTATTCTACTATCTGAACTAGAACCCATAATTATTCCAATTAATGCCTTTTTTGTATAACTCATAATAATAGAAAAATAAAGCATGTTATTATCTATAATGGCAAAAAATAGGTGTGATAATGCAAAAATACAAAATCACACATTTTCACATGTGATCTGCAGATATTTTCAAAAATTGGTTATAGAAAACATATAGATATTTTTAATCGAATGTTAGAAAAATAACAATGGGGAAGATTCTCGGAATTATAGGTGGTGGTCAGCTTGGAATGATGATTACCGAAGCTGCAAAAAAAATGCCAGATCACATATCTAAAATAATTGTGTTAGATCCTACACCTAATTGTCCTGCTTCACAGGTTGGTGCAGAGCAAATTATTGCAGATTTTAAAGATAAAAACGCCATTATTGAATTAGCAGAAAAATCAGATGTCATAACATATGAGATTGAATCTGGAAATAGTGATGTTTTAAAATCTGTAGAAAATAAGGCAGAGATTGAACCATCGCCTGAAACATTACGAATAATTCAAGATAAATTTTTACAAAAAACATTTCTAAATGAAAATCAAATTCCGGTTCCTGATTTTATAAAAATATCATCCATTTTTGATTTGGAGGAAGGTTTGAAAAAATTTGGCTATCCTGCATTACTTAAAGCAAGAAGAGATGCATATGATGGGAAAGGAAATTTTAAGATAGAAACACCAGAACAAATTCAAAAAGCATATGATTATTTTAACGGTCAACCATTACTGCTTGAAAAATTTATTCCATTCAAAATGGAAGTATCTGTAATTGCAGCTAGAAATACAAAAGGTCAGATCAAAACATATCCTTTGGTAGAAAATATTCATGAGGAAAATATTCTGAGAGAAACAATAGCACCTGCTAGAGTTTCAGATACAGTATCTAAAAAAGCTGAACAGATTGCAAGTAACACTATGACTGTATTAAAAGGTGCAGGTGTGTTTGGAATAGAGATGTTTGTAACTCAAGATGATCAAATTGTGATTAATGAGATAGCTCCAAGAGTTCATAATTCAGGTCATCACACATTACAATCCAGCGAAACATCCCAGTTTGAACAACACCTAAGAGCAATTTTAGGTCTAGACCTAGGTAGTACAAAACTTGTACATCCAACAATAATGTATAATATTTTAGGCTCCAAATCTTTTGAGGGAAAATATAGACCGATATTTCTTTCAGAATCTAACGTATTTCTAAAAATGTATGGAAAAGAAATTTCTAAACCATTACGAAAATTAGGACATTTTAATTTAGTTGCAAACGATGGTGAAACAATAGATCATTTATTAAAACATCTTGAATCGCTTAAAGATAAAGTGATAACTCATCCAATTAATTAATCACAAATCAAAATTCTGGCATAAATGTTCCTAATACGTTTATTAATTAAATAAAAATTCAACCCATCATGGTATCTATTCCACATGTGTTATCTGGAATTTCAATAATTCTTTTGATAATATATGGTGTAGATGTAATAATTGGAAGTGGTGGTGCAGAGAAAGGGTTTTTGCCTTTTGATGCCATGACACGTGGAATAGGATTTGGAATGCCTCCAATAATTTTATCATTTATTGCATTCTTTATATCCAAAAAGCCACCATTCAAGGGATTAGGAATTATGTTGATTGTAACAGGTATTTTGATCATCATTGGAGGTGTAACTTCAATATCTAGTACAAGTGTATCTGGAAATTCAGCAAGGATGGCAGGAGAAGGTGGCGGATTAATTGTAATTGGTGCGATAATTGCTGTACTAGGTGGAATAAAGATAAAAAAATCAATTTCCAAGGTATAGCATATGCATATTTGTGCAAAATGCAAAAATGAAGTTTCAAAAGTGTATGATTGTGATCACACAGATGATCAAGAATACTGCAAAGAGTGCTATACTGAATTACATTATTATCTAACAGAGGAAAAATAATTTGAATGAAATAGAGACATTAATTCAATGGCTTGTCTCACTAGTTTCTGAGAATCTTTACCCGGGAGTATTTTTAGCAGCATTGATTGAAACCGTTTTTCCACCAATCCCAAGTGAAGCAATATTTCCATTAGCAGGATACAGCATATTAAAAAATCAAATGGGTATAATCCATGTAATAGGAATTGGAATAACAGGTGGATGTGGTGCGACAGCAGGAGCATTTGTAATTTATTTTATAGCAAAAAAATTAGGACGAATTGGGTTGATAAAATATCTAAAATATATAAAAATTAAAGAAAAGAGTTTAGAAAAAGCTGATCATTGGTTTGAAAAATATGGAGATAAATCAGTGCTTGTAGGCAGAATAATCCCAGGAATTCGTGAAATTGTATCTATTCCAGCAGGGATTTTTAATATGAATCCAATCAAATTTTTGATTTTTACGTTAATGGGTTCATGTATGTGGAGCATAGCATTAACTGGCGCAGGATATTATTTTGGAGTAGCAACTATTCACATCTTCTAAAAACACCAATTGAGTACATCAAAAACACGATCAAGACATTACAAAAATAGTAAAATGTTTTAAAATAGTAATAGCATAATGGAAAGTTCGAAAAATCACCGACATCATTATTGGATTAGACATAAAGATGGCTATCTTTTCTGTGGAATTTGTAAAAAGAAACAAGATGAATCTAAACATGATGGCTAGATGAGTAATTAGCAAATTAGGAACGGAATATGCAAAATCTAATTAAAGTTATAATGGCTCATTTATAGTAATTATTTAATGAAAGCAATAATTTTAGCTGGTGGCAGAGGAAAACGTTTACGACCTATAACTGATTATGTTCCAAAACCACTAATTCCTCTTAACAACACACCAATCATAGAATGGCAAATAAGATATTTGAAAAAATATGGAATACAAGAAATCATAATTTGCACTGGCTATAAAGCAGAGATGATCAAAAATTACCTTGAAATGAAAAAAAATCTTGGAATTAAAATAAAATTTTCAGTTGAAAAAATACCATTGGGAACTGGTGGAGCTATAAAACAAGCAGGAATTTCAATTAAGGATGGCTCTTTTTTTGTGATTAATGGGGACACAATTACAAACATTAATCTTAAACAACTTGCAAAAAAACAAAACTCAATTGCAGCAATTGAATTAAAAACTAAGTTTGGAGTAATAGAAACAAAAAATGACAATGTGACTAAATTCAGAGAGAAAAAACAAATTCCAGATTTGTGGATGAATGCAGGAATATACCATTTACAAAAAGAGGTGTTGAAAGACTTACCAAAAATAGGAGATATAGAAAAAACAATTTTCCCAGATTATGCAAAAAAAGGCAAATTAAAGACAGTTAAATTTAGAAACGTGTTATGGCATTCCATAGATTCATTCAAAGATATTGAAGAATGCTCACTTGAATTAGATAAAAAATAAAGTAAATAACTAATTTTTAGGCGCCGGTTCTATGAAGAGTCACCATCATGTATGCAATTTCACTTACAAATGACTCATCATCATTTACACATGAGGCATATTTTGAAGCATCTTCCCAAAAACTACTTTTCTTGCTAAAATTTTCAGCGTAATTTTGTTCACTCAATAATTAAAATTCATATTTTATTTGATAATATTCCGCCTCAATGATAATTAACACATTACTAAAAGAATACATGTCATTCTATCATTGAACATGTTTTTACTCTTAATAATGCACATCTGACAAAAATTACATCTAAATGATTCAAAGAATCATTCGGAAACACTAGAATATCCAAGAGTCACATACAAAACATGCGCATAGCATATAGTTTAGGCTCACTTCTTACGATAGATCAAGTGATAGAATGTTCAGAAATTTTATCTTGCACCAATACCGACACTATATGGATTCCAGAAACATGGGGAATGGAAAATTTTTCTATGTTAAGTATAGTATCCCAAAAAACATCAAAACAGAAGATAGGATCATCTATTATCAACATCTATTCTAGAAGTCCTGCATCTATTGCCATGGGAGCTGCAACGGTAGATAGCATATCCAATGGACGGTTAACATTGGGTCTTGGAACAAGCAGTACACAGATAGTAGAGGATTTTCATGGATATAAATTTGAAAACCCAGTTTTAAGAATGAAAGAATATGTAGAAATTATTAAATTAATACTATCTGGAAAACAAATCAATTATTCTGGAAGAATATTTCATTTAAAAAATTTTAAACTTTTGATAAAACCGTATAGAGAAAAAATTCCAATATATTTGGCAGCCGTAAATCAAAAAATGGTGGATTTAACATGGGAAATTTCAGATGGAGTGATCTTTTATTTACGACCTATAAATGAAATGAGAGACACAATAAAAAAAATGCAACAAAAAAGAAAAATTGATGTTACATGTCAAATCATTAGTTGTGTTTCTGATGATGCAGAAATTGCAATAACTCGTGCTAAACAAACACTTGCATTTTACATTTCAGTTGGAAAAATATATAGAGAATTTTTATCAAAAAATGGATATGAAAATGAATCTAAAAATATTTATGATGAATTCAAAACATCAGGATTTAAATCAAATCACGAACTAATTCCAGATAGAATGCTAAAATCATTAACGATTGCAGGAACACCTGAGCAATGCCTCATACAATTACAAAAATTTCGTGACACAGGAGTTGATTTACCAACAATACAATTTAATCCAGTAGGTAATGTGATGGATTCTTTTAAATTGTTTATAGATACGTTTTCTGAGGAAAAATAATGACAAAGGTAGGAATTGCATCCTATGGAATTACAAAATTCTCAAAAGAGGATTCTAAAATTGAATCTGTTTTATTAAATTCTACAAAAAAATTATTTGATAGTAATTCTAATTTAAATAAAAATGATATAGATGCAGTTTTAGTATCTACTAATAACAATTCAAAATATTTATCTGCCATTTTATCTGAAATGGCTGGAATTGAGCCTAAAATTGCGCATACTGTTGAAAGCTTATGCAATTCAGGTACAAATACAATAGTTTCAGCTTATTCATACATTGCATCAGGATTGGCAGACATGGTTTTAGTTTCAGGAGCTGAAAGATATGATAGTCCAGGACAAATTTTAGAATGGGATAATTCTAGAGGGGAATTCAAACATCCAATTTTTTGGGCAAGCATTTTCACAAAATCGTACAAAAGAGAATTTTCAATTACAGATGAAGAATTGGCAATTGTTCCAGTAAAAAATCACAAGCAAGCACAAAACAATCCTTACGCATTTTCAGAAAAAACATATTCATTAAAGGATGTAACAGATTCTAAAAAATTAACAGATGATCTCAGATTACTAGATTGTTCAAGACCATGCACTGGAGGAGCATCAATTTTACTTGCATCAGAAAAAAAATGCAAAACACTTACAGATAATCCAATTTGGATAACTGGGATAGGTCAAAAAACAATTTCTGCAGGATTTACAAAAAATATTGCATTTAGTTCCATGGAATCAACACGACTAGCTGCAACAAGGGCGTTTGAAATGTCTAAACATAATGCAAACGACATAAATGTTGCCGAAGTTCATGATGCATTTTCTGTCTGTGAACCAATGGCATTAGAATCATTGGGTATTTCAAACAAAGGAAAGGGGTTAGAAATGATAAAAGAATTACACACTACAAATAATTTAAAAATTAATCCAAGAGGAGGACTTATTGGTTCTGGACATCCATTAGGTGCAACTGGAATTGCACAGACTATTGAAATTACTCAACAACTTCAATCATGTGCAAACAAAAGACAGGTAGAGAATGCAAAAGTAGGACTAGTCCACAATATGTCTGCAGCAGCTACCTCATCTACAGTTTTAATCTTAGAAAGATGAATTTTGAGGCTGAATTAGAAAAAGGAAAACTTTTCATTCCAGAGTGTAAGCAATGTAACAAAATAGTATGGCCTCCATCTGAATTTTGTAATCAATGTCTAAAAGAAGTGTCGTGGAGAACAAGTTCTTACAAAGGTAAAGTCATTGAGTTTTCAAAACAAAATAACGATTACTTTGGCATCGTGGAAATTGAAAATTCAATAAAAATAATTGGAAAAATATCATCTGGAATTCCAAATATAGGACAACGTGTCAAAATAGAAAAATGTGGAATAAAAAATGGAAATTATTATTTTGAATTATCTTTATTGTGATTAGATAAATTTAGTATAGATATAAGGTGTATCTGCTAGTTGATCAAAAGTCCAAATAGTTGGTAACGAAATTGTATTTATCACTTTTATTCCATGTTTGTCAATTAATGAGCTCCATCCTCCCACAGATTGATTATCAGAAAGTTGTCTTTTAGAATGAGTGCCAGCAAAAACAATACATGTATTTTTTTTAAGATGAGTTGTAGAAATTTTTTCAATAATGCTAGTTGCCAAAACATCTCCTCCCATTTGCGGTAACCCACCTATGAAAAATGCCGGACAAGTTAAATTTAATGTAGAGTAATCAAATTCAATTGCATCTGTACAAATAGGATTAAAATCAATATGTGTTTTTAATGATATGGTTTTTTGAAGTTCTACAAGACCCTCGTCTATCTCAATACTTGTTGTGTGTAAACCTAAAATTTTTGCACAGTATGCAATTCTTCCATCACCAGAGCCAATATCCACCAGTTCCTTACAATCAAAACTTTTTGCAATTGATGCAGAGATATAGGCTGAAAGTATCCAAGTAGGATAAAACGGCTGACAACTTGAACCGTGCTTGGTACTATTTAACCAATATTCGTTAATATCGCCTTCATAGACTTTACATAAAACATCTTTAATTTTTTGTTCGTATGAATTATGATAGATTGGATTCTTTACTGCAAAATCATGAAGATATTCTAAATGTTCAGAAATTATTGGAAAAAATTCAGAAGATGAAACTGGGATTATTTCTTGAATGTGACTATGCCCGTTATAGATTTTTACGAATTCTTGTTTTAATAAAACTAAATTTTTAGCGAGTTTTTCAAGCACTAAAAACATTTCTCATATGGGATTGATAAACTCATTGTACAATACATGCAAAATATGATGCAATTTTATTTTTTATATTTAGTCAATAAAATTTCAAGATGTATTTTGAATACTGAATTAAAAATAATAATTAAAAATGATTCTAGACCAGAAATTGTATTTAATGACGATAGATTACAATATTATTCAACAATTACTGTTATTTTGGATTAAAGGTTATTTTGTAATTACCTGCCGTACTATACCTAATACATATATGATATGACATGACTTCGATTTCACTAATAAAAGCAAATGAAATTCCAAAAAAAGACAATAAAAAAATCTCTAAAACGCGTAGACAAAGAGGGTATAATTGGGAAGATACGTTAGTAAAAAGATTCAACTCTGTAGAAAATTGGAAAGCATTCCGATTAGGCTCTCCAAGTGTATCTTTACCAGATGTTTTAGCAGTAAATACTCAAAATAGCATAATTTTCACCATAGAAGCAAAATCTGGAACAAGTACATCCCTTCCAGTTCCTGCAGATCAAATTGAAAGATGCCAAAAATGGATCAAAACATTTGACATTTACCAAAATAGAAAGGTGATACTTGCATTCAAATTTCTTTCAAAAAAAAGGATAGGTTTGGGCATCTATGAAAGCAGAGAATTGAGAGAATTTTACAAAATTTGGGATGAATCAAAAGAGATAACTGATTGTGTGTGCACATATGAAGGGGAAATATTTGCAAAAATAGGTGGAAAAAGAGAAAAATTGGATCTTAAGGAACATAAAATGCCTTTTAAGACAAAACACAGACTAGTGCCTAACTCTAAACAATAACAGAGTGTTTTTTAATGATCAATGATAAAAGAGAATCATGGTAGAAGATAATCAGATAGAATCAAATGATAATGTGGAAGAAAATCCAAATTATTCAGTCTCATTATTGGAAACTAATTCTGAATCAAAAGAATCCAATTCAAGAATAGTCTTTGAGGAATTCACAGACGAGAGAATACTTGTAAGTTACGATGCATTTGGAAATAAACAAATGAAAATCAAGGTGTTGGAAGTTTCAGATGAGAATCCGCCATCAAAGTGGAAATTTGGAGATCGCGTAAAAGTTAGTAAAATTCTAGTCACAGTAAAACACCTAGCTTCACAAGAAGTGGAGGAAGGGGAATTTGACATTGAAGCAATAGAGCGAGAATTAGCTGAAAAAAGACATTACACCTCAACAAATAGATGGATACCTGCAAATGACATTAAAAATGGATATGTTGTAGGTTCAAGGCATACAACATTGATCAGTGATGCGTCTGCTTTGGATTATATCGTATTCTAATTTAATGAAATTCAAGCATAAAACATTGATAAGTTTCAACTAAAAACCTTTAAGGAACAGAATTTGAAATCTGAAATATGATTACAAAGACAATAGAAGTCAATGGTACTGAATTTAGGCTTACGTTAACTGATCAGGTAATTAGCCATGTAAATAATCTTAAAAACTTGTATAATGCAGCATATGAAGATCCAGAAAGTTTTGAAGAAGTAAGTGCCGAAATTTCAAGTACTATTAATGAAATTGCAACAGCTGTAGAACCAGAAGCTTCTGATAGTGACCTGGATGGATTAATTCAAGAAATTATTAAAGTTGTAGATAATAAAGCAGCGGAAATGGAACAGGAATTAGAAGGTAAACCAGACAAGCCAACAACAAAAAAACACAAATCAAAAAAATAGAACCATTTGACCTGAATATCAGAAAAATTTGTAGTATTAGTTATATTGTAAATATCATATTAAAAAATATGGCGAATAGTTGTGAATGTGGAATCTGTAATCATTCAACAGAAGTGGAATGTATCAAAAAAGAATGTAAATGTTGCTTAAATTTTCATGAAAGATCAGGTCCCAAAAAGAAACAAAGTTATTAATTTAAAATGAATTAATTTTGTTCTTTATGGCAACTACATTTTTTTGTCATATGTCTAAAACATCCAATCAAATGATGATCTTTACATCCACACAAAATACACTTTTTTTCATTGGTTTTCATAATGTTATAATTTTTCTAACGCATATGCTATATTATCCATTAATTTTCCATCTTTCAAAGATTCAATAATTTTTAACCGCATATTTTTTAATCTGCCAGAATCATTAGAGTATAATGAAGCCATCGTATCCATTTCTTTTTCAAAAGAATAACTATCCAAGTAATACTCAAATTTAGATTTTAATCCTAACAGATCACTTGATTGAAATTTTTCTGTATTCATTTTGTTAATAAATACATGAAAAAAACCGTTGATCTTTAAAATTTCTTTTTTGATAATATGCAAATCACCTGGTTTATCTTCAAGTTTTGTTAGTACATTATACGCAATTAAGATCTTCTTTAAGAGGCCCTTCAGATATTCATATTGAGTCACCATGATAATGTTTTGAGTATTGTAATCTAATCTAAAAGTTTAGAAAAACAAGGTATTCTCAAATTAACTAGTTTTACTCTTAACTTTAAATTATCACTAATTCCGCTAACTGACAATGCAGGGTGACGCTTATCTAAAATGTATTGATCCTCATTGTGGATTAGAATATCCAATTATGAGCACTAATGTAGAATGTGAAAAAGGACACCTGCTAGACGTAATATACAAAAATAAACCATCAAATAACTTAAAAGAAGTATTCTATCAAAGACGAAACCCACAAGAAAATATTTTCAATGAAAGTGGAGTATGGAGGTTTAGAGAGTTACTTAATTTTTGTCAGATAGACACTGAAAATATCGAAGAATGTTCAAAATATTTAGTTTCATTAGATGGTGCAGAGGGAAGACAATCAAAACCATACCAAATGTCAAAGGCTGCAGAATTTGTAGGAATTTCCAATAATAAACTATGGTTGCAACCAGAGGGATACAATCCAAGCGGTTCATTCAAAGATAATGGAATGGTAACTGCAGTAACACATGCAAAAATGGTTGGTGCAAAAAAGATTGTTTGTGCATCTACTGGAAATACGTCTGCATCTGCAGGTATGTTTGCAGCAAATGAAGGAATACGCTGTGATGTATACATTCCATCAGGTCAAATTGCCCCAGGTAAATTAAGTCAGGCATATCAATTCGGAGCTCAAATAATTCAAGTGGAAGGAAATTTTGATGATGCACTAAAACAATCTTTGGAGGATGCAAAAAACCATAATGGGTATACAGTAAATTCGGTTAATCCATTTAGAATAGAAGGACAAAAAACAATTCCAATAAGAGCTCTGGAATATTTGAGATGGGAATCTCCTGATTGGATTGTATATCCAGGAGGAGCACTTGGAAATACATCTAGTTGTGGAAAAGCACTAATGGAATTGTATCACTGGGGATGGATAAAAAAAATACCACGTATTGCAGTAATTAATTCTGAAGGCGCAAGTACGTTATCTGATTTGTATAATGGTAAATTTGAGGGAGAAGAATTACGATGGAATAAAGGAAATACAAATACCGAATTAATTACAAGATACTACAATCATTTAGATAAAGAAGGCATTAGACCAAAAACTAAAGCTACTGCAATCCAAATTGGAAGGCCTGCAAATATACTAAAAGGATTACGTGCATTAGAATTTACAAATGGTGTGGTTACCACGGTGTCAGATTCAGAAATGTTAGATGGGATGTCTGTTGTGGGATTAAATGGATTTGATTGTGAAATGGCATCAGGTGCATCTGTTGCGGGAATTAAAAAGCTACTAGAAGAGGAAATAATAAAAAAAGATGATGTCGTGGTAGGAATTCTTACAGGCAGGCAAAAGGATGCAATGTTACCGGTAGATTATCATAATAATCCTAAAAATAGATTTGCAATTCCACCTAAAAATTAGCCTCAATTAAGTAATCAGTTATGTTACATGTTGTTTTTATTACTTAAGCCTTAAAAGTGGGTTTTACAAAACATTAGCAACCAAGAGATGGTGCATAAAACATAAAATGAAGAACGCATATTGTTCTGACAAACTTTTTTGGAGGATGAAATGGTAGATCTTTGGGTTGAATTATTAGCACTTGCTGTTCTAATTGGATTATCCGGATTTTTTAGTGGTCTTGAGGTAGCTTTGGTAAGCACCAGAAAATCAACTGTAAATCAATTGCTAAAGCAAAAAGCTAAAGGGGCAAAAGCACTTCACAAAATTAAATCCAATCCTGCATGGATGATGGCAAGTGTCAATCTTGGAAATAATGTAGTTAATGTAGGTTCTTCCGCATTTGCTACAAGCATAGCATTAAGGACGTTTGGAAATGATGGTTTGGCAATAGCAGTCGGAATTATGACATTTCTTATTTTGGTATTTGGAGAGATCACTCCAAAAACATATTGTAATGCAAATGCAACAAAAATTGCACTTAGATTTGCACCTGTATTGATAGTTTTTGGATATGCATTTTGGCCAGTTGTAAAAGTATTAGAAATAATTACCAAATATATGGTAAAGTTAACAGGAAGTAGTTATCAGATTCCACCAATTACAGAAGAGGAAATAAGAGGTATAGTTGATCAAGGATTAGCAGATAAAGCATTAGAAAAAGACGAAGGTGAATTAGTTCACAGTGCTTTAGAATTTTCAGACACTGTGATTAGAGCAGTGATGACACCACGGACAAAGATGTTCACATTGCCTGCAAAAATGCTTCTCTTCGATGCACTTCCTTTAATTAATGAAAATCCTCATTCAAGAATTCCAATATTTGGAGAAACCACTGATGATATCGTAGGATTTGTCCATGTAAGAGATATTCTAACACACATAGAAAAAGACAACAAAATAGTCACTTTAGAACAAATTGCAAGAAAGCCAGTATTTGCATCTCAAGAAAAAATGGTAAGCTCATTACTAAAAGAAATGAAAGGTAGAAAAACACACATAGCCATAGTTATCGACGAACATGGTGGAGTAGAAGGTCTAGTTACATTTGAAGATTTGATTGAAGAGATAGTTGGAGACATAGAAGACGAAACAGATGATACTAGACCAAAAGAATTTCAGTCTATTGACAGAGATACAATAATTACAAATGGCGATATAGAAATTTATAAAATTAATGAGATTTTCAAATCAGAGTTACCAGAAGGTGATGATTATGCGTCACTCAATGGTTTATTGCATGAAAAATTACAAGATATACCAAAAGAGGGAGATAAACTTGAAATTGATAACATTAGAATTGTTGTAGAAAAAGTAGTAAAAAATAGACCTGAAAGAGTTAGAATAGAACGTATAAAAAAACAGAGTTAATTTTTTCTTGCAAAATGTGTCTCTAATTTTTGTTTTTTTTCTTTCATGTGAAATATAGATTCGGTGTGAGAAAAGGCATCAGCATATGATTTTCCAAACAGCATTGCCTGTAACAACATATGGTTTTCTGGAATTACAATTCCAGTTTGATCATCTGAATACATCATTTGTATTGTATCCCCAATTGAAACAGTCATGTTTGCATGAATATGGATCATGTTGGTATCTGGAAAATTAAATCCCATACTTTTAGCAAAATCACGTACATCCTTTGTTCCTTTAGCAGTCCAAAGAGTTGCAACACCAAATTCATTTGTGAAAATATCATGTATTTCAGAAGGTTTTGGAGCTTGACCATTAAAACGAATATCCATAATATGCAAATGCATTTGTCTTGTAGGAACTTTAATTGCTCTAACAAAAAGAGGGGCGTCTTTTCCAAAATACATCTTAACATCATCCCCATGATGTGGAGATTCAGTCATCTCGATAGTGTCTGGTACTTGTTTTTCTGTTTGTTCGATATCGGCCCATCGTCTAACAAGAGTCACATCAAATCTAATTAGTCTGTCTGCAAATTTATCTCTCAGGGGTTCTAAAATTCTTCCCATACCGGTAACATTACAACTTCCTTGCATGACATGTTTTTTTCCAATTGCCAAAGCATAATTTGCTCTTGAATTAAACAGCAAATCTGAGACTGCCTCATTACCCATAACAGTCTCCCCACCTTGGTATATCGCCATTAGATTTTTTGGCTCGTATAGATTCTTCTTGTTTTTGTATCCAAGACCACCCGGAGAAGCATCTATTACTAGATCACAGTCATTAAGTGCGGATTCAATGCTTCCAGATATTTTAAAATTATTAAAATTACCTAGTTTTCGTTCAGGAACATAAACATTCAATCCACGTGAAATTGCTACATTGACATCATCATCTGGGGAGTATTTTCCTACACCGATTACAGAGATTTCAGGATCATCTTTTAGGAATGATGTAATCCTGCTCCCAATTGAACCATACCCATTAACAAAAACTTTTTTCATGTTTTTGCTAAATGATTCCCATTTATTTAGATTCTAACTCCAATTCATTAAGATCGAAAATAAAGAAGGGTTTACCATTACACTAGATCGATTTTGAAGTTAAAAATAATCAAAAAAATAGACCGAAAAGAGAATTATGATGACTGATTCATCTATAATAAGAAAAATCGTAAAACAGTAACTAGGTTGGATAAAAAGAAATTAATTTTTAGCATATCAGAATGTATCAAAAAAGAAATTGGAGATTGGGGACGAAATCAATATTTGTTAAAAAGACTAAATGAAAACAAACCAATTTTTAGTTCAGATAAAAAATATTTGGAAAATTTGTTAGATGTAAAGTTAGATGTAATAGATGACGTTAAAGAAAAGCATAGAAACGACACGTCACAGGTTATAGACACAACTGTGTTTCTTAATCCAAATCTAATCAAGTGTATTCAATGTAAAAATGAAATAAAATTAGACGAGAAATCTACAAGAAATGGTAATAATTGGTACCATTCAAAATGCTATGAGTTTATTCCAAATATATCAAAAATAGAAAAAGAAAAGAAAACAGAACAAGCAATAAAGAAAATAAAAACAGATTCAGTCCAGATTTTGATTACGGTGACAATTTTTGTGTTTTTGGTAGTGTCGGTTTATTTTATTTTAGGACCATTAAGCATGGTTGCAATGGGGTTGGGGGGAGGTTTACTAGTGTATCATTTAGTTAGTGCAAAATCAAAAATATACTCTAAAAATAAACATGGTAATAAAGGCCCATCAGTATTTTTATTGTTTTTAATAATATCTCCGTTTATTATTGGTGGAATTATTGCATATGAAGGATATTCATTATTAGAATCACCGATAAGAATAACATTGCTTTGGGCAATGACAATTTCTTTTTGGTCCACAATGTTATTTGTTCCAATGGCAGTGATTAGTAAACACAGAGAAGAATTACAGCCGGAACTTCAATCATACCCAACAGTGTCAGTCATAATTCCTGCATATAATGAAGAAAAAGTAATACTGCATACAATTGAAGCATTATTAGAAACAAAATATCCAAAAAAAGAGATAATCTTTGTAGATGATGGAAGTAAAGACAGAACTTTGGATATTGCCATGCAATACAAAGACAAGATCAGTGTATTGCATAAAGAAAATGGTGGAAAAGCGTCTGCATTAAACTACGGACTAGTTTATGCCAAAGGCGAGATAATTGTAATAGTAGATGCAGACACAATAATTGGCAGAAACTCATTAAAAGAAATTGTAAAAGGATTTCAGGTAGATGAGCATGTTGCAGCAGTTGCAGGAAATATCAAAGTAAGAAATAGAGTAAACATGATTACTAAATGTCAAGCATTAGAATACATCACAGGAATTCAAATAGTAAGAAGAGCGTTTGATATTGTAGGTTCTATTACAATTGTACCTGGGGCATTAGGAGCATTTAGGAAATCAATTCTGATGGAATCAGGGTCTTATGGTAAGGATACAATAGTGGAGGATTTTGATCAAACAATAAAACTTCTAAAAGCAGGCTTAATTACTCAGGGTAGCACTAAAGCTACTGCATATACTGAAGCACCAAACACATTACATGATTTTGTTGCACAGAGAAAAAGATGGTACCGTGGAAATATCCAAGTATTACGAAGACATAGAGATGCACTAACAAATCCACGTTATGGACATTTACAAAGACTGTCTTTTCCATATTTGTTATTAGGCATGTTAGTAACTCCAATTATTGGTTTTGTGGCAACAATTAATGCAATAATTGGGGTAATTCAGGGAGATGGAATGTATGTCTTAGAAGTTATGGTTATTTTTACAGTGGTACATTATCTAATGTCTGCATTAGCAATTAGGATTGATGGGGAAGATCCCAAATTACTATGGCATGCAGGATTTTTGGTGTTTGGATTTAAACAGTTAGTAGATTTTTTATTGCTTAAAGCAATTATAGAACAAATGGTAAACAAAAAGGCGACTTGGACAAGTGCTCAAAGAGTAGGAATTTAAAATTGAAAAAGATAAACATCATTAAAATTGGGATTATTGTTTTGATAGCGTCAATAATTATTCCAATAAATTCAATTTACTCTCAAGAATCAGAAACAATACAAGTGGAAGTAAAATATACAAATGGTGACATAGTGGATTTTTATGGAATGAGTCTTGTGGTTTATCAAGATTTTAGCAATACCCCAATTATAAAAAAAGAAATGAAAAGTAATCCAGATATAATTTTACTGCCAAAAGATCATAAATACAAAATTGAAATTTATGCAAATGGTATGTATGGAGATGTTGGATATGTTGATCTTAAAAATAATTCAGAAAAAATCAACATAAACATACCAATATCAGGAGGATTACAATTTAATATATTTTACAAAGATGGTCAAACACCAATCAAAGGAGCAACAATATCAATAAAATCTCAAGACGGAACACAATGGCGTGTAGGAAAAACAAATGATCAAGGAAACACAATAAGATATTGGATTCAATCCACTACCAGATATGAGGATTACTATATAGCAGATGTATCATTAGGAGATATCGAGTTAACAACGTTATCACAAATAAAATTACTTCCAGGATTAACAAAAGATCAGAAAATAATAGTTCCAATACCTGCAATAATTAATGATTTGATAACTGTGACTCTTTACAAAACAGAATTTGAGAAAATTACAAAAAATGATGGAGATTTTTCAGTTTTACTTAAAGATGACGTTGGAAATATCATAAAGCAATCTCAGGTAAATAATAGGGGAGAAGCATATTTTTCTAGCATACCAACTAAAGAGTACACTTTATTTGTATTAAAAAATGGAATTGCAGATAATTCATGGGACACACAAAAAGTTGTGATGATAGGACAAGAAAATAATTTCAAAATTGTAAAATCAACTCAACCCACAATAATTCCTAAAACAGAAAACACATCTACGAAGAATGATGAATCAGTTTCATCGTGTAATTGTGTGGCATTTAGATTTGATGATGTGCAAGATTATTGGTTAAACGATGTTCAAAGTGCATATGTCAATACATTTGTAGAAAAAAATATTCCATTAACAGTAGGAATAATAGCAGATTCGTTTGGGAATGATCAAAAAATCACAGAAATAATAAAAGAAGCAGCAAACAAAAACAAAATAGAAATTGCAAGTCAAGGAGTTGGAAATAAACCATTTACAGATTTTTCTAAAAAGGAACAAGACGATTTACTAAAACAATCAATATCAGATATTCTAAATAGTGTAGGGGTAAGAACGCAGATCTTCATACCTCCACAAAATAGATACAATAATGATACACAACAAATACTCATAGAAAATAAATTTACTCATATCAGTAGCAATAGATCATTAGAAGAATTACCACCACCGTTTTCATTAAAAGGGGAAACATTGTACAGATTTCCACAAACAGCGACTACTGGAAAATACAGCGTTGAACAAAATCTATTCGTAGGAGTATCAAGTGGTGACACCTATGTAGATACAATAAATTCACTTAAAAAATACGGATTTGCAGTAATTACATCACATCCACAAGAATTTGCCATCATTCAAAATGGAACTTATGTAAATCAAATAAATGAAGAACAAATTCATGAGTTAGAACTTTTAATTCAGAAATTACAATCAGATGGGATAAGAATAGTAAACGTTGGAAAAATTAATTTAGATTCATCAGATACAGTTATTCCTCAATGGATAAAGAATAATGCAGGTTGGTGGGCACAAGGCTCAATTGAGGATAACTCCTTTGTGCAAGGCATACAGTATTTAATTAAAAATGAAATAATCAAAATTCCAAAAACTACAGATGAGTCAGATACTAAGAATACAGTTATTCCTCAATGGATAAAGAATAATGCAGGTTGGTGGGCACAAGGACAAATTACAGATTCAGATTTTGTGCAAGGCATTCAATATATGATAAATAATAAAATACTCACATATTGACAACTTTGAAATTTTGACTAGTTTTCCATCTTCCTTCTTCAAGTGTGAATTTATTTTCACAGTTTAGACATAGATAATATGTAGAAATTTCAGGAAAAAATTCAGAGCAATTATTACAAATGTAATGATTTTGTAGTGTTCGATAATCCACACCAAGTGCTTTTATTTCTTTATTACAGCCAGGACATTGTTCATTTTTATAAGTAGATTCTTCTGAAATGTTTCCACAATCATAATGTTCAATGAGTTTTCCTAATTTGAAATTAGAACCCTTACAAGAAGGACAATAAAACACTTGGGTTATTCTAACAGAATCACATTGATTGCAGGCAATTTCTTTTTTATCTCCTAATGAAATGATCTTTCCTTGTTGTTCAAGTTCATTCAAATGTAAAGCAACTGCATCATTTGAAGATCCGATTAGTTGTTTTATAGAATTCAAACTAATTTGTTTTGCAGATTTTAATAAAAAATCTATATGTTCATCAAGTTTTATTTGATCTTCTTTGACAGATGCTTTTAGCATTTTAACTTGTTCAGATTCTTTTGTAAAAAATGATTGTTCTTGTTCAATTATCTCAATAGTTGATTTGAGATTTTCAAAACGAATTGGTTTTTCTAAATACTGATATACGCCTAATCTGATCAGATCCTTTATTCCTTCATCATCTTTTTCAGTAGCGGTTGCAAGGATAACTCGTGCATTTGGTTGTATTTCTAATATTTGAGTTAGTATTGATCGTGCATCCATATCTGGAAGCATATAATCAAGTAAAACTATAGGATGTTTTTGCATACTGGCAAGGTCTTTGAATGTTTCAATTGCTGTAGACCCATTAGTACATGTGTGTATTTGGGCATAGTCTAATTTTTCCAAATAATTTTTTAGTAACATGGATATTGCAGGGCTATCCTCAATTATCAAAACATCGTCTTTTAGACTCATATATTATCACTGTTTTTCTTGTAGAATAAAAATTCCATCATAACATCAATAATTTATTTAATTTAATCAAAACAAGTTATAAAAATCGTTAATGAACTAATCAATTTTTAGTATGCTGTACAAAAGACTAAATGGCTCAAAAATTTTCATCAGTTAATGATTCATGCTCCATCATTAGCAATAGGCGCAGGAATTGCATCAGTTGTAATAGTTGGTGCATTTTTTGCTTTAGGGTTATTTAATAACGAACCAGAGTTAACTGTAAAACCAACACCTGTAGTTCAAGAAACTGGTCCTGCAAAGATTACCGCGGCAACATTTCTAGAAAATGGTTCGCCGATTTTAGGGGATCCTAATGCACCGATAACAATGGTGGAATTTGGTGATTACCAATGCTATTTTTGTAATCAATTTTTTCATACAACAGAAGATGAACTTTTCAAGAAATT
The DNA here is from genome assembly GCA_035455105.1 of Nitrosarchaeum sp. Classification (GTDB taxonomy): domain Archaea; phylum Thermoproteota; class Nitrososphaeria; order Nitrososphaerales; family Nitrosopumilaceae; genus Nitrosarchaeum. The sequence goes on along the minus strand of DATIFS010000029.1, from coordinate 25,513 downwards.
TGTAGATACTGGTAAAGTCAAGGTGATTTTTAAAGACTTTACAATAATAGGAGCGGATTCAGTGACTGCAGCTCATGCTGCTCACTGTGCAGATGATCAAGGATTGTTTTGGAAATATCATGACGTATTATACAACAATTGGACAGGTGAAAACAATGGATGGGCATCATCAAAGAATTTACTTCAATTTGCAGGAGATGTTGGACTAAATACTGATGAATTCTCAAAATGCATGATTGACTCAAAACACACTCCAACGATTGTAAATAGCAATAAAGATGCAAAAGACTTGGGATTAACAGGCACGCCTGCATTTTTTATTATTGGTCCAGACAACAAAGTTACAAAGATCGGCGGAGCTCAACCATTTGATGTTTTTGAGAAAATTTTCAATTCGTATCTTGAAAAATAGCAAAATCATAGATCAATTATCAAAAAGTATATAAAAATTTGTAAAAATTCCCTAATGAGTAAGATAGAATTAGCTCAATATCTTTAAATGAGTATAGACGGAGGCAAGCTTGATGGCAGCTGGAATAGATGACATTGCAATATACATCCCAAGACTGTACATAGATGCAGCAGATTTTGCTAAAGCAAGAGGGTTAGACCCAGAAAAACTCCAAAAAGGTCTAGGAGTATCTCAGATGGCAATTGTAGATACTAATCAAGATCCAGCATGTCTTGCAGCAAATGCATGTCTTCAGATTATGAAGAAAAACAAGTTATCTCCAGAAGATATTGGAAGATTGTATGTATCAACAGAATCTTCATTTGACGAATCAAAAGCAATGAATTCGTATGTAATTGGAATGTTAGAGCAGGTTTACGGTCAAGGCGCTTTTGAACACTGTGGTGGTGTAGAGACAAAATTTGCTTGTGTAAGTGGGTCTTATGCACTTTACGATAATACTAATTGGATTAGAGCAGGAGAAGCAGAAGGAAAACAAGCACTAGTTGTAGTGTCAGATATTGCAAAATACGACATGGGGTCTAGTGGGGAGATGACACAGGGTGCTGGTGCAGTAGTAATGCTTCTCAATGACGAGCCAAGATTATTAGCGTTTGATCCTAAAGTAACTGCAACATCAATTAAAGATGAATATGATTTTTACAGACCATTTGGAAAAGAAACACCGATTGTACATGGACAGTATTCTAATCTTTTGTATATGATTCAAGTAAGAAAAGCGCTTGAAACATACAAAAAGAAAGCACTATCATCAGGATTAATAAAATTAGAACCAGGTGAGACAATACTAGATCACATGGATTATCTTAACATGCATTTGCCATATAGCAACATGGGCAAAAAAGCACTTGCATATCTAGTAAGACATGAATGGCGTCAACTTCCAAGATGGAAAAAAATAATTCAGGAAATTGGAACACCTGAACCAATACCAAAAGATCCCCGCGGTACAATTGAATCAGTGTTAGGAGATGAAGAGTTCATGGCAAAAGACCATGAATTTACAAAATTATTTACAAAAACAAAAGAATTTCAAGAAGTTTACGAATCAAAACTTGCAAGTTCGTTAATTGCATCAAAGATGATTGGAAATTTATACACCGCATCACTGTATCTTGGATTTAGAAGTTGTTTGGAATTTGAATATCAAAAAGGAATTGATCTAAATGGAAAACGTGTAGGATTTGGATCATATGGAAGTGGAAGTAGTGCTATGGTGTTTAGTGGTTTGATTCAGCCCCAGTACGAAGAAATTGTTAAAGATATGAATTTAGAAGCAGAACTCGCTCCAAGAAGAAAACTCACACTACAAGAGTACGAAATACTACATGAAAACAAACTTTCACCGGAAGAATCAATGTTAAATACAAAAAGAGAATTCATCCTAGTGGATGTAAATACCACTACTGAATCAAGGGGCGAAAGACGATATATTTTCAACGAATAAACTAATGCAAGAAGAATCAAACCCAATTAAAGACACATTATTTGATTATCTAAAATCAGAAAAAAAAATTCAAGAGTGGACATCTCAATTAAAATTTACGGAAATAATTGAAGATGTTTTAAAAAATTTCTATGACAAGATAGTTTCAATGGGAGAAAAAGAGGAAGGTTTAGGAATTATTGCCACGGGGTTATTGCATTATATTTTAACAAATGCACTAATATCAAGTCAAAGAAAAATAGAACATGATGGAATACAAATAGACATCGTAATACCAAATCTAAAAACACTTGACATTGATCCAAAAAAAACTCTGATAATATGCATTCCAAAAACTGATGATAAAAATAGTATAAAACAAAAATTAGATCAATTAGAAAAAATTCAACCAATTAAAGATAATATTTGGTTAGTAGTTACAGAAAAACCAAATTTCCAAAATAAAACATATATCATCGACAAGAACAGTGGATCATTTTCCAAGATAATTTACGATATTGGACAATTTGTCAATGTTCAGGGAGATAGCAAATTCAAAATTTTACGAATTTGAAGACTAACTTAGAATTAGTTTAAAATCAATATTTTTTTTAAAAACACGATAAAGCGAGGCATCACCCAGATCATCAATAAAGGGAATTGTGCCAATTACAGGAAAGGCAGTCAGGTCTTCTAAATCTCTTTTTAGCTCTTTAACGTTATATCCATCAGTATCAAAATCGTTAATTATAATTCCCTTGACTGGAATTTTATATTCTTCACACATTTTACAAGTCATCATAGTGTGATTGACAGTACCAACTTTTGTTCTAGTAATAATTATTGTAGATAATTTCATGTCTTTTATCAGATCAGATACAAAATAATTTTTGAGAATTGGAGTCATTATTCCACCCATCCCCTCAACTAACAACATCGAATGTAATTTAGATAATTTTTTGAACCTCTCCATAATCAATTTAATGTTAGGTTTTATTTTCAAATTTTTTAATGCAGTATAAGGAGACGCTACAATTGGAAAAAATTGGGGATTCAATAACGATTCAGGATCAGTTACTTGGGCAGCATTTGCCAAAATTTCAACATCCTCGGATTTGAATCCAGTTTTTTGTGCAGTGCCTGCAGCAAAAGGCTTCATAATTCCTACATCCATTTCCATTTTACGTAGAGTTACAGCAAGACCAGCAGTGATGTATGTTTTTCCTACATCAGTATCAGTCCCTGTGATAAACAGTGATTTCAACAATATCATATTGTATTTAGATATAGATAATTGTATCAGTCAAATTTCAATACAATTAGTTTACTAAAGTGAATTATTTCTGCATGATAATTCTAAAAATTAATTGACAAATATCATTTTACAAGTAGTTAATTATAAAATAATTAGATTATGTGGTTTGCAGGATAGTTTCAATATTTTTGAATATACCACATGATAAGAGTTACGATCAAGGAACAGTCAAATCAACTTTAGGAACAGTTGTTTGGGCAACAGATGTTGCCTCATATGTTGGATATTGTTCCAATCCCCACGGGCTTAATCCAATAAATCCATTTTGATTAAACACATTATTTGGAAATGTTCTTATGTTTATGTTAAAATCTCGTACACCGTCATTGTAATAGGTTCTTGCAACAGAAATTCTATTTTCAGTGCCAGCAAGCTCATCCATTAGTCTTGTAACTGTAGTGTCTGACTTTAGTTCTGGATAATTTTCATATGTTAGAATAATTTTACTCAGTGCTTGTTCTATTTGATTACTCAGTTCTACTTTTTCACTTGTGTTTGTAGAAGTTTGCCATTGAGATCGTAACTTGGTAATCTGTTCAAGAACGTCTTTTTCAAATTGCATGTATCCTTTTACTGATTGAATTAGATTTGGGATTAAATCATATCGTCGCTGTAATTGCACATCAACATCTGCAGCATATTTTTTTATTTGTTCGTCTTTAATCTGTGCAGAGTTATAACCAGAAAAATACATCCCATACAGAGCACTGAAAATTAGAGCGATGATCACTATTCCTATAATTATGCCAATTATTTTCTTGCTAACCAAGCAGTCTATCTAAATGAGTAGGGACATATTATTTTATGGTGTCATCTTCCAGCTCCACCGCCACCAGAACCTCCTCCACCGCCTCCAAATCCTCCTCCACCGCCGCCAAATCCTCCTCCACCTATGAATCCACCAAAATATCCACTTCGTTTTCGTTTACGTGAGAGAATAAATACAAAAACAAACATTATGATAAAAGGCAAGATCGTAATCAAATTTTGCATGTCAGATTCGTTTTGATCTTTTAGTGAATCAGTTGGAATATAATTAGTGTCATTATTTACATAACCGGCTTTTTCAGATAGAGATATCACAGTATTAAGAAATGCTTGATCAAATACATGAACATCATTTGTTTCACGAAATGATTGCAATGCTGGAACTAAATATGAATCCAATATCACACCTGCAGTGCCATCTGTGATGTCTCCTTCTAACCCTCTACCTATTTCTATACGCATAGAGCCACCAGCTGCATCTTGTTGTTTTGATAAAAGGATCAAAATACCATTATCTTTATCGGCTTTACCGATACCCTTTATTCCACTTAGATAGACATCATTGAAAATATAATGGGCAAGCATGTCCCTATCATGAATCTCTTGATTGTCTTTTTTAATTCCATGACCATAGAAACTATCAGTTGTCCAAATAACAATCTCGACTGAAGTTGCATCATCCACTTTTCTTAGATAGTTATCCAATAATGACTCATATTCACTACTTATCACATCTGCATTATCATACACATATGCAGGACGAGATCCTCGGGCAATTTGTTGTGAATATGATTGAGAGACAAGAGATAGTGTAATCAGCAAAAAAACAACAACAATTAGAAATTTTTTCATTAAGATATTAAAATCACGTCATGATAAAATTCTTCTTCTAAAAACACCACACCAATGGGTATGTATCAGAGTAAAACATGGTATAAACATGCAAGAAAAAACATTAGAATTGCTAAAACAAGATATTCTGACATATTGGGCAGATTTGAAAGAGAGTGATTTTGAAGATAAAGAGTTCTTAAAGGAGCTTAACGCATGTGTGGGATATTATAACGAGTATAAGCGCGGACAGTCAGTAAAAACAACAGAAAAATGAAGACGGAGATTTGTTTTGATTGTTACAAAATAATGGAAAAAAGAGAAGAAAAAATTGAAAACACTAACAAAGTTTTTTGGATTTGTGAATCTTGCGGCAAGAGAAAATACAATGAATTAATTAAATGACTACACAGATATTGAATTAGTTAATTTCTTAATATACTGGATATAACATATAAAAACAATGAAATATTGTCATGATTGTTTAACCCCAATTAATCGAAATTCTACAGAAGAATATTGTAGTTTTTGTAAAAGAGATAGAGACAACAAAAAAATTATAGACAACGCAGCATAGTTTATTTATTTTTTAAAAACAATCATATCCACAGATTCAACCATTAATAATAAAAATACATGAAAAGATTAAATTCAAAAAATAAAGTAAATAAAGAATTTCAACACAGACATACAATCAAAGAAAAACAATAAAAAATTACAACAAGTATAGAAATAAAACTTAATTTCTTAAACAAACAAATAGATTAAAACAGTTAAAAGATATTTCTGTTAATTTGATGCAATAACATAACCATTAACATCAAGAACATTGCCGCAAGTTTGGCATTCCCAATTTACATCCGAATGCAATTTATTATTGACATTAATCTTTGCGGAATTACAAACTTTACATCGTATTGACATTATTTCATTCCAATTAAGATGTAAGTTCTTTTTTCCATACATTACACGCAGGGCAACGATTTGTTATTTTATCTACCATTTTTTTTAGAAATACATTGCCACATCTATCACAAGATCTTAAATCATCTAATGTAATCACAGTTTTATTTTCCATATTCTTATTCGACCTATCTTGTATATATACCGGCAGATAATCTATATAGAAAATTATCAGATACATGATTATAAAAAACAATATAGAAAACTCCTGACTGTAAATGATGATTTAAGCCCAATTATTCATGATAAAAAAATAATTGCAAAAATAAAATCAAATTCATTTAAGATAAAAACATGTGACATTATCAAAACAAAATCTACAGGCAAAAAGAATTCAATTCAGGAAGAAAAATAGATGAAGCATAGATGCAAAAATTGTGACTTTGAATGGGAGAAACAGTAGACATATTTGATAAAGTTCGTATTCACGAAAAAACTTATGAAGAAAAAAATCAGGATTAGCAAGAGTTACTTAAAAGCAGTCAAAACAAAATACCTTTGGTTAGGCATACATTATCAAATTTCAATTTTGTCGTAAAGCTTTAAGTTGAGATAAAAGAAAGGAGTAACATGGGATTGTTAAACAGTCTACGCAAGTATTGCATAATGAAAAAAGTCAGAGATCGCGCAGATGAATCTGAAAAAAATCAGGATAAATAAAACACAACTAGAAAGAAAAAATCAACTAAACAAATATCGTATAATTATTAAGTTCAATTACTAACTTAAAGATCGTTTGAAAATGAAGAGTTTTGTATGGCATCCAAATACGCAGATGAAAGAATGGAATTCGTTTACTAAGATTGTCAATGCCAAAGGAATGTGGCTTGTGGATTCTGATGGAAATAATCTTTTAGATGGGGTTGCATCAATGTGGTGCAATGTATGGGGTCATTCTAAACCCGAACTAGTTAATGCAATCAAAAATCAAAGTAAAAAAATTCAACATTCATCTATGTTTAATTTAACAAATGAACCTGCAGAAAAACTTGCAGCAAATCTAATAAAAATATCGCCTGGAATGCATAAGGTGTTCTATTCAGATAATGGTTCCTCTACAATGGAAATTGCATTTAAAATGGCATTACAGTATTGGAATAACATTGGTGAGAAAAAGAAAACAAAGATAATGACATTGAAAAATGGTTATCATGGAGACACATTTGGCGCAATGGCCGTAGGATATGTCCCAGAATTTTTTAACAAATTCAAAAATCAATTATTCCCAACAATACAAATTCCAGTCCCAAACAAGTACAGAATCCCAAAACAGTTCAATTATTCAGAATATCAGAATTTCTGCATAGATAAAATTGAAAAAAAATTTTCTAAAGATGATAAAATTGCAGCGTTTGTTATGGAAAGTGGCGCACAGGTTGCAGGAGGCGTAAACATATTTCCAAAAGGATTTCAAAGTAAGATTAGCAAATTATGTAAAAAGTACGGAGTATTGTTAGTACTAGATGAAATTGCTACAGGCTTTGGACGTTTAGGAACAATGCTACAATATACAGAACAGAAGAGTATTCCAGATATTGTAGCATATGGAAAAATGCTAACAGGGGGATACCTAACAATGGCTGCAACATTGGCAAGCAAAAGAGTTTATGATTCGTTTTTGGGAGAATTTAATGATTGGAAACATCTATTTCATGGACATACATTTACTGGAAATCCACTATCAGCAGCAGTAGCAAATGAAAATCTAAAACTATATCAGAAATATAACTTGATTAAAAAAATTCAAAAAACATCAAAAGTGTTTGAAGAATATTATGAAAAAATAGCAGAATTTGAAACCGTTGGCGATATAAGACATAAAGGAATGCTTATGGGAATAGAACTAGTCAAAAATAAGAAAAATAAAATACCAATTCATCCTAAAAAATCAATTAACAAGATTTTTTTTGAAGAAGGAAAAAAACACGGAATTTATCTTCGAACATTAGGAAATATCGTCATGTTAGTGCCCCCATTAGCAATATCTGAGAAAGAATTATGCATGTTACTAGATAGAACAGTGGAGACTATCAAATCTGCACAAAAGCAGATAGTATAAGATTGATCAATTAAAAAATATGAAAAACGACTTGCTTAAATCAAATTTCAAATAAACATGTAAAAACTAAGTTAAATTAGGATAAATTACGCACAAAAATAATCAGTAATCTGCTAATCTTTTTTAATGGATTTTCATGCAAAAATATGATGAGTGATGTAACTGTATTCATTAAAGAATGCCAAGAAAAAGTATTTTCAGGAATTGGGATATCAGGTGATGAGGCTGAGAAATTATTTAACGTGCCAGATGAAAACATAAAAGAATTAGCAATAGCTGCAAACCAAATAACACGGGATTTTAACGGAAACAAAGTAGATGTAGAACAATTAAACAATATCAAAAAGAATGCATGTAGTGAAGATTGTTCATTTTGTGGCCAATCTGCATTTTTTGATACTGGAATTGAGACATACCAATTACCAACTCCAGAAGAAGTCGTAATAAAAGCAAATAAAGCAAAAAAAGAGGGTGCAGAATCATATTGTCTTGTTGCAGCATGGAGAGAACCATCACCAAGAGATTTTGATAAAGTATGCAATATCATTCAAGAAATAAACGATAAAGTGGGAATCAGTGTGGAATGTAGTTTAGGGTTTCTCACAACAGAACAAGCAAAAAGACTAAAAGAACTCAAAGTGAAAAGATATAATCATAATTTAGAAACATCAAAATCAAAGTTTGCAGAGATTTGTACAACTCACACATATGATGACAGGTTAAAGACGTTAAGAATTGCTCGTGATGCAGGATTAGAATTATGTACTGGTGGCATTATCGGGTTAGGAGAAACACGAAAACAAAGATTGGAATTAACATTAGAATTAGCTGCAATATTTCCAGAAGAGGTAACAATCAACATATTAGTTCCAATACCAGGAACACCACTTGAGCTACAAACACCATTGTCAAATTCCGAGATAGTTAGAATGTTTTCAGTTATCAGATTCTTACTACCTGAATCGGTTATCAAAATTTCAGGTGGTCGTGAGAGAAATCTTGTAGATTCTGGTGAAGAACTTCTTCAGAGTGGAGCAAATGGAATTATAACATCTGGATATCTCACAATGAATGGAAATAGTGCAGAAAAAGACATTAAAATGATAAAGAAGATTGGTCTTGAAGCATAATCTAAAATTTATAGATGAAGAACTGGAACAGATTAAAAAAAATCATTTACATAGACAGTTGAGATTTGGAAAATCTTCAGGCGCATACATTACAATTAATGGCAGAAAGTTGTTAAATCTTTGCTCAAATGACTATCTGGGCATACCACCAACAAAATTAAACATCACACAAATGCAATCAAGCTCTAGATTAGTTTCAGGAAATGACGAGTGTTTTAAAACACTTGAAGAAAAATTGTCAAAACACAAATCACAGCAAAGCACATTGATTTATCCTACAGGATACATGGCAAATATTGGAACAATATCTGCAATTGCAAAAAAAGGAGACATAATTCTAAGTGATAGATTAAATCATGCAAGTATAATAGAATCCTGTAAATTATCAGGTGCAAAAATACTGATTTATGATCATAACGATACAATTGATCTTGAAAAGAAATTAAAACAAAAATCAAAAAATAAATTTGTAATAACTGAGGGAATTTTTAGTATGGATGGGGATTTTTCACATCTAGATAAAATTACAGAGATTGCTCAAAAAGCAAACGCAATTACAATATTAGATGATGCACATGGGGATTTTGTAGTAGGAAAAGATGGTAAAGGTACTGCAAGTCATTACAATGTATTAAAAGGGATTGATGTGTACATAAGCAGTCTTAGTAAAGGATTAGGATCATTTGGAGGATACATATCTTCAGAAAAAAACATTATCGATTATTGTGTGAATAAATCAAAATCTTTTATCTACACTTCAGCACTTCCATCATTTTTAATAGAATATTCATTAAAAAGATTTGAATCGGATAGAGAAAAACAAAGAAAAAAACTAGAGAACAATAGAGAATATCTCACTGAAGGATTAAAAGAGATAGGATATCAAATAGATTCAAAAACACACATAATTCCAATCGTCATAGGTAACGAAAAAACAGCTATGAATTTTGGAGAGTTTCTATTTAAGAAAAATATATTTGCTCAACCAATAAGATACCCAACTGTACCTAAAAACAAAGCAAGATTACGAATATCAGTTACCGCATGGTTATCAAAAAAAGATATCGATGACGCATTAGATATATTTGAACAAGCTATTAAAAAATTCAAAATATAAAATTAAAATTATTAACAAAACATATTAGTAATAAAACTCAATAAACGTGAATGATAAGTTTAATCATCTAAGCATGTCAAAACCGCCAATAGCTGGAGACCCAATTAGGACCGCAAGTGTAACGATAATTCCTAAAACAATACCAACTAAAATAAAACGCTTGTTCATATTAAAAATAATTCAAACCCAGATAAAAATGAAATGTCTTTTCAACGTAATAATTGAAATCTTTTGAGAAAATTCATGTTTTATTCAATATGAAAATAATATCTATAGATTTGATTTTGCTCGTAATTCAATATAAAATACAGTGAATTTCCATATTTTAAGAATTAGTTAACAACGAATTCTAAAACATAAGCACAAATCGTTATTTTGATTACAAATAAAATACCACTGTATGTAACCAATCCCCCTTGTTACTGTGGTTACACATACACTAGTGACAAATTCATTTAAAACAAAATTACACACCATTAATGAGGAAATAAAGATTTGATAAGTAATTCATGGAATAAAACGTCAGGAGAAAGTATTTCTCAAAGAGTAATGGGAAAGGTAAAACCAGACATCCCATTAAAAACAAAAATTGAAGAGGCACAAAGAAAATTACAATTTCAAATTACTAAATTAGAAGGGATAACAGAAAAATTACAAATAAAGCATGATGGTATTTTTGAGAAAGTAGTAAATGCTCAAAAATCGCATAACAATGCATATGCTCAAGCATATGCAAATGAACTTGTTCAGGTCAGAAAAATGAAAAATATGGTTAGCGGTGCAAAACTTTCAATGGAACAAATACAATTAAGACTTAACACAGTATCTGAACTTGGAGATGTGGTAGTAACACTTAGTCCATGTATGTCATTAATCAAAGGTTTGAGTCCATCACTCAGCGGCATAATGCCTGAAGCTACATCATCTATGCAAGACTTGTCAGAGATTTTAGGCGATGTGATGCTTGGATCCTCAATTCAAGGAAATGATTTGATGAGTGTTGGAAATACAAACAATTCAGACACATTAGCAATTTTGGAAGAAGCACATTCCATAATTGCAGGCCAAACAAAATCATCAATACCAGACATTCCAGATAGCCTTAAACAAGAAATTAGTCAAAAGAAAACATCAGATCTTTTGATCTAATTAAAACACAATATTATTTTATTTTCTTTTTGCTTTTTAGGATTAAAATTTTTTTGATTCTAGAGATTGTTGGATAACTATATCCTCTTTTACGGTAGTTGGCAATCATCATCTTCCAATTTTTTAATCTCCATTGTGCTTGTTCAAATGTAACAGAATGAACTTCTTTTTGGATAATACTTTTTCTTCCAACTTTTAATGTTCCTGCATCTTTTGCACTCCATCTATTTTTGGCAAATTTTAAACCAGATAGAATATCATTGAGAGGCATTTCTTTAAAATATTCTTCTAATTTCTTTAGTTCTAATTCAGTAGGTTGTTGTGATATTTGTAATTCAATTATAGGTTTTTGCATAAAAAACATCACAATTCATAGTTTAAGAGAATCTTGCTAAATCAGATTTAACCAAAGCAGAAAATAAATGAAGATAGATAATTAGAAATAGGTTAACAGTCAAGTATTGCATAGCTTGAATTTTTACAAATTTCCATATACATGGCCGTTCCAAAAATGATAGCAGCAAATGCAATTAATGGGATTAGTATGAAGATTCTTGTTTTTAGGCCCATAGAGTAGATTGTAGGTATTCATATAAAATGGTCACACTGATTCAATCAACTGTAATAGTAAAAGTTCCCATAGTTTTTGGGTTTTGAAGTAATGAGATCATCTCTCTTGGAATAAGATCGGATGCTTTGTCACATTTTACAGCCAATGTTCTAGGACACACAAAAGCACTTTTTCTAATGACAATATCTTCCAGATGAGTCAGAGTTAGATTTTCATGGCCTTTGCCTTGCACATTAAATTCATGTGTGCCCACCTTAATTGATAATGTTACTTTTGAATTTGGATTTTGTAATTTTCTTTTTAATGATGTAGGTAATTCTGCACAACTAGCAGATGCGTTAACTCCAATAATACAATCTCCACTTGGTGTGAGATGAGATTCTTTTGTGATTTCAATTGTTTTTTGATGATTTGATCGTATATTTTCATGACCAAAAAATTGAATTTCAAATCTCATGGCACGATTGAGAATCAGAGCTTAAATTAAACTTTTGATGCTTTAATTAATTTAAGAAGTTTAGCAATTAGTGGCAAAATGAGAATTTATAGTTGATTTAAAAGAATTTTCGATACATATTAACAAAAATAATTAGTTTCCTTTAATTTTGCAATTAAATTCACCAGGTAAACAGTATACCTGAAACTTGAATAGTTTTGTCACTGAAGAATTATCATATGTGACATCAATGTATGCTAACAGAGTTTCAATGTCATCATATTTTTTTGGAATCTCCCATGAAAAAATAAACAATCCATCAGCATTAGTAAATCCACTAGATTCTCGAATTATATTTTCTCCATAATCTTCTACGGTTAAAGTTACTCTTGCTCCTTCCACTGGTTTATCACCTAAAGTAACATGGGATGTAATTGTATGTGTAACACCTCTTCTAACTAAATGTTGACCATCAACAATGACTTCAAGTTCTGAAATATTTTGATTATTTACGTTTAGAGTTAAAATTTTATCATTTACAAGATATTGGGCACATTGAATAAATTCTGCATCAGATATGCTATGTTCAACCCACCAGTGAAAAACAGTAACAAACCAAGAAGGAATTTCAGACACATCATTAGATGTAGTTAATGAAAAATAATCTACAGAGATTTGTTTGTTATTAAACTCCGATATTACTTGATATGTGCCTTTTTGAGACTGATAATTAATTGGAAAAACTGTAGAGTAAAAACCAGTTTCCAATATAAGTGCACGTATGGTTTCTTTTGTGTTATCAGGCTTATGTATTTCAAGTAAAACAAATCCTGATTTTCCATATTCATTGACATTTCCAGAGATATTTACAAATACAGTTTCTCCTTTAGACGGTATTTGATATACATTTGATTCATCATGAATGATGTTTTTTATCATTCCTATGCTAGATAGGTTTTCAAGAACCGACATTACATCATGATCATCGATATTTTGGATTGGAATTTTTTCTGCTTGATCTTTTATCCAATTAGGAATATCTACTGATTGTACAGATGTTGGGATTAAAAATAATGCACACAATAAAAATAGAGTCGTCACAACGAGCATTCTAGTATATGGGGATTATTAGAAAAAAGCATATCGCATAATTTGTCTGATAAAAAATAAAAATTTTAAATTAAATTATGATCGGATAAAAATATCGAGCCTGAATGCTCAATTTCTTTTAAATTTTTGTCAACTAAACCAAAGCTTAAATTAAACTTTCAAAGCATTGAAATCAAATGCTTCCTGCACAACAAGGCTACGATAGAGCAATCACAGTATTTTCACCAGATGGCAGACTATATCAGGTAGAGTATGCCATTGAAACTGTAAGAAGAGGAACAATTGCAGTTGGAATAAAATCCAAAGAAGGTGTAATAATTGCAGTAGAAGAAAAACCAAGAAAATTACAGATAACAGATATTGCTCAAAAAATATTTCAGATAGATGATCATGTAGGAGTAGCTGCTGCAGGATATATTCCAGACGCTAGAAGTCAAGTAGATAATGCAAGGTTCTTTTCACAAAGCAATAAGATGATTTATGATGAAGCAGTTGAAGTAGAAACAATTGCAAAACATTTAGCTGATCAATGTCAACAATTTACACAGTATGCAGGAGTAAGACCATTTGGTGTTGCATTAATTTTGGGAGGAGTAGTAAATAACAATCCTCAAATCTATCTAACAGACCCAAGTGGGACATACATTTCATATGATGCTATCGCCATTGGCTCAGGTTCAGATCAAGTAACTGATTTTCTAGAGAAGACATACAATAAAGAATTATCTCTAGATGATGCAGCAATATTAGCATCAGCAGCAATTTATCTATCAAGCGAAGATAAGGAAAGCACTAGCCACATCAGAATGGCACAGATTAAAACGAAAACAGGTTTATTTGAATTAGTGTCAGATGAACAGATAGCAAAATATGCAAAAACAGCTAAAGAAAAATATCCTCACGGAAAATAATATAGTAAAACTACATGTGTGATTAAAGTACATTGAAAATATCTATTGCGATTCCAGATTCAGCTTTATCCGATGAATCCTTAAAAATAGACAAAACTAGGAAAATATCTGTTCTTGCAAGAGCATGTTCAATTTTTAAAGTGGATACAATTTACGTTTATCAAGAAGGAAACTGCAAAGAGGATGGAAATTTACTTGTAACTATTCTTAGATATTTAGAAACACCGCAATTTTTACGAAGAAGACTTTTTCCAAAGATGAATGAATTGAAATTTGCAGGCGTATTAATGCCATTAAGAATTCCTAGTCATTCAACTCCTGCAAACTCTAAAAAAATAAACGTTGGAGATGTAAGAGATGGGGTTGTAGTAAGTATCAAAGGTAAACGATTTGTAGATGTTGGAATTAATGAATTGATACCATTTTTTGGAAAAGAAAACGTAGGCAAGAGAGTCACGATTCAATTCAAGTCTGGATACCCAGATTTCTCAGTTAAAGAAATTCAAAGAAATGAAACACCTCAGTATTGGGGGTATACGGTAAAAGAAAGAGCAAATTTGTTTTCATTATTAACAGAATGGCAAGGAAATACAGTGATAACATCAAGAAAAGGCAAGACAGCAACAAAAGAACAATTAGCAAAATACCTAAGCACTGATGCTCCAATCCTAGTAGTTTTTGGTTCGCCTGAAAAAGGAGTTCATGAAATACTTGGGGGTAAAATGAAAAATGTTCAAAATGCTAAAACATTAAATTTTTTCCCAAATCAAGCAACAGAAACAGTGAGACTAGAAGAAGCATTGTTAGGAACATTAGCGATAATAAATGCATATAAAACAAATTAAAAAAATGCCTGAAAAAAGAAATTTCCTGATTTTAGCTATAGGATTGGGGGTAATGGGAGTCATAATTGGAGGAGTGACTATTTGGAATTTTGTAAGTGGTATGATAAACCCCTGATCAGAATCGAAATAGTTCGTTAACCTAAAAAATTTTCCAAGTTAACGATATCTCACATGGTTTATTAGACGGTTGAAGACGATTTCGATTTATCCATGGGTCATAGAAAATATGCTCAACCACGTAGAGGTAGTGCTGCATACTATCCTAGGGGACGTGCCAAAAGCATGGAAGCAAGAATCAGAACTTGGCCAAAAAATAATTCAGATGAGCCAAAAATTTTAGCACATTGTGGTTTCAAAGCAGGGTGTGTTCAATTAGTCACTATAGATGATCGTGATAAGACACCAAATGCAGGAAAGCAACTTGTGAGTCTTGGAACAGTTTTAGTTACTCCACCAGTGTCAATTTTAGGAGTTAGAGGATATTCAAAAGATCATTATGGATTACATGCAGAATTTGATGTATATGCAAATGAATTTCCAAAAAGTATTTCAAAAGAAATTAATTTTAAAAATAAAGAAGGGGCAATTGAAAATGCAGAAAAAATGTTAGGTAGAGTAAAAGAGATTTTTGCCATAGTTGCAGTATCTCCGCGCGCAGCAGGTTTGGAACAAAAAAAGCCATACATCTTTGAAGCACTAGTGAGTGGAGGAGACATCAAAAAACAATTCGCTCATGTGAAAGAATTATTGGGAAAAGAAATCAAAATTGATCAAATTTTTGAAACAGGTGCAACAATTGATGTTGCAGCAATTACAAAAGGAAAGGGATGGCAAGGCGTAATACAAAGATTTGGAGTAAAGAAAAAGCAACATAAATCAAGAAAGACAGTTAGAGAAGTTGCATCGCTTGGTCCAATTTCACCAGCAAGCGTCATGTATTCAGTTCCAAGAGCAGGACAGATGGGATTTCATCAAAGAACAGAATATGATAAAAGAATCATGGTAATGGGCAATACAGAAAATAACCAAATAAAAATAAACCCAGATGGGGGATACAAACATTTTGGTTTAGTTAAAGGAGATTTTATCATTTTAAAAGGTTCAGTACCAGGAACATATAGAAGATTAATTAAATTAAGAAGTCAAATTAGAAATGCTCCTGTAAAGATCACCAAACCAAATATTTTAGAGGTAGTAATATAATGAAAACAACAGCATTTACAATAACAGGAACTAAAGATGGCGAAGTAGAATTACCATTGATATTTTCTACTCCATTTAGAGCAGAATTAATTCACAAAGCATTCACCAATTTAACTTCACATAAATTCCAACCACAGGGAAGACATCCAACAGCAGGTATGGATGTAGTAGCAAGATCAAATGATCCACCTACAGGACAACATCAAGCACGTATTGCAAAAATGAAAGGTGGTGGCGGTGGAAGACAAGGACAAGCTGGCGGTGTTGCATCAGTAAGAGGCGGAAGACAAGCTCACCCTCCAATTGTAGATAGAGTAATTTTTAAGAAATTAAATAAAAAAGAAAACAGATTAGCGTTGTGTTCTGCAATTGCAGCAACAGCATCAAAAGATTTGATAAAATCAAGAGGTCATAAAGTAGAAGACATAGAAGCATTCCCAATTATAATATCAAATGATGTAGAATCAATTTCAAAAGCAAGTCAAATGTCAAAATTGTTAGAAGACTTGAAACTTATGAAAGATGTTGAAAGACTACAATCAAGAAAACCACGTACAGGGCAGTCTTCACTTAGAGGAAGAAGTAAAAAAGTTGGAAAAAGTGTGTTGTTTGTAACAAAAGATGCATCAAAAATAAGCAAAGCATGTGGCACCTTACCAGGAGTAGAAGCAAGAGCAGTCAAAGACTTGAGTGTTTTGGATCTAGCCCCAGGTTCAGATCCTATCAGACTAACAATATATTCAAAAGCAGCACTAGAAGAAATTGCAAAAATAAAATCAACACACTTAGAATTAATGGTGAAAACACGATGAATGTAGATCAAGCAAGCAAAATCATTTTGAAACCATATATCACAGAAAAAACATTTGCCATGATTGAAAATGAAAGTAAAATTTGTTTTATTGTAGATAATTCAGCAAGCAAACCAGAGATAATCAAAGCAGTTGATGCATTATACAACCAAAAAGCTATCAATGTAAACACAGCAAGAACAATTTACGGTAAGAAAGCATTTGTCCAATTTGAAACCACAGAAAAAGCCAGAGACCTAGCCACAAAGATAGGAATGCTATAATATGGATGACAAAAATTCATCAATACTAGAGGAGAATTAAGATGGTCAAAGAATTTCTATATCGTGGATTACCTAAAGAGGAACTAGAGAACATGTCACTAGAGAAACTATTCCAAATATTCAATTCCAGACAAAGAAGATCACTCACTAGAGGAATTACAGATGATAAAAGAAAATTAATTGAGGAAATAAAATCTGCAAAAGCAGGCAAACCAAAAAATCCAATTAAAACACATTCTAGAGATCTAATTATTTTACCGTATATGGTAGGCGTTTCAGTAAATGTTTTTTCAGGAAAGGAATTCACTCCGGTTTTAATAAAGAGTGAAATGATTGGCCATTATCTGGGAGAATATGTAATTACAAACAAAAGAGTATCACATGGTGCACCAGGTGTTGGAGCATCAAGATCCAGTCTCTACGTACCATTAAAGTGATTATCATGGGCAGATTCAAATACGCATTTCAAAATTTTGACGCAACAAAACATGTTCGTTCATCATTAAGAGAAAAAGATATTTCACACAAACATGCTCGTGAAGTTGCTGTTGCCATCAAGGGGCTTTCAATTGAAAAAGCTAGAGATTATTTGCAAGCAGTAATTAGTAAACAAAGAGCAATTGCATTTAGAAGATACAACAATCAAGTTGGACACAGATCAGACCCAGGAATGATGTCAGGACGTTATCCTCAAAAAACAGTCAAAGAATTCATTAAAGTGTTAGACAATTTAGAATCAAACGCAGAATACAAAGGAATGGATTTAGATAGATTAAGAATTGTAAATGCTACAGTACACAAAGGAACAATTGTAAAAAGATTCACACCAAGAGCAATGGGGAGAGCAAGTCCAAAAAATAATGTGTTAACACATGTAGAATTGGTGGCACAGGAGTTATAACATGTCTGCAGTAAAAAACGTAATCAAAGACAATTACAATATGATGCTTCTCAAAGATTATCTACGAGTTGCAATTAAAGATGCAGGATTTTCACATGCAGAGATTTCAAAAACACCTACAGGAACAAGAGTTGCACTGCATGTAACACGACCTGGAATAGTTATTGGAAGAAAAGGTTCAGGAATTAGAGAGTTAACAGACAAACTTGCAAAAGACTTTGGATTAAAAAATCCACAGATATCAGTAGTAGAAATTGACAAACCAGAACTTTCACCAAGTGTAATGTGTAATAGAATGGCATCTCATTTAGAACGAGGTACTGCATTTAGACGAGCCACAATGTGGACATTAAAACAGATTATGGAAAATGGTGCAATGGGTGTTCAAATTACGATTTCAGGAAAATTAAGAGGGGATCGTTCTGCATTTGAAAAACATACTGCTGGAATTCTACCTAGAGCAGGACATCATGCAGAAGTAATTGTTGATGAAGATATTGCACATGTAGAAACCGCAATGGGGCTGATTGGCATTAGAATTAGAATAGCAAGAAATGAAAAATATGTTCCAGAATTCGAATTAAAAACTGCGAAACCAAAGAAAGCAAAACAGGTCAAAGATTCAGGTACTGGCAAGATGAGAGATGAAACAGAAGTAGAACGAAAAGCAAGAACAGAATCTGAACAAATTGCAATAGAAGAAGAAAAAATGAAAGAACTTGAAACATTAGAAGAAGAGGAGGCCAAGCTACTATAATGACCCGATTAACAATGAAAACAATAAGAGAGTTAAACGAGAAAGATCTTAAAAGTAAAATTCAAGAAACACGAAGTGAGCTTGCAAAATTACGAGTTGATGGTTCAAAAGGCACATTAAGAAAAGAAAGCGGAAAGCTAAAACCGCTAAGACACGACATTGCAAGAATGATGACAAGAGTAAATGAGATGAAATCAAAATGATCACTGCAGAAAATTTATCCTCACATGAATTAATCGGATTACGCACGGAGATAATAGAATCATCAAATTCACAAATCATAGGATTAAATGGAACAGTAACAGATGAAACAAAATCAATGATCATAATCAATACCAAAAATGGAACCAAAATGATTGCAAAATCAAATAATGTTTGGAAATTCTCAATAGATAATACAGATGTTATTTTAAATGGTTCCAAAATTTCAAAAAGACCATTTGACAGAATAGGAGGAAAATCATGACATTAAACATTGGATTAAAAGTAAAAGCACCAAGTAGAGAATGTACAGATATGCATTGCCCATTTCATGGAAAATTGTCCGTTAGAGGAAAGTTGTTTGATGGTAAAGTTACAAGTAATAAAGCAAAGCAGACAATTACACTACAGAAAGAATCACCAATTTATTATAAAAAATTCAAAAGATATGCTAGAAGCAAAAATACAATTCATGCACATGTTCCTGAATGCATTGACGTTGAAACAGGTAATCATGTGTTAACTGCTGAATGTAGACCAATATCAAAATCAGTATCATATGTTGTTGTAGAGGTTAAGGCATAATGGCAAAACAAGCAGGAAAAGGCGTATCTGAATTTCGTCCTCGTGTAACAAAAGCTATTCCTATAGGTGCACAAATTGTATGTGCTGATAATACGGGAGCAAAAATTTTAGAAATAGTAATGGTGCAAAGACACCATACCAGACATGCACAATTAGCAGCAGCGTCTGTTGGAGATTTTTGTAATGTTGTTGTAAAAAAAGGCCCAGCAGAGTTAAGAAAACAAGTGTATGGCGCAGTAATAATTAGACAAAAGTATGCAGTTCGTAGATTAAACGGTGTAAGAGTGTGCTTTGAAGACAATGCCGCTGTATTGATAACTCCAGAAGGAGAAGTCAAAGGAACAGACATCAAAGGACCAGTTGCAGCAGAAGCTTCAGAAAAATGGCCAAGAGTAGCTAACTTAGCATCAATGGTGGTATAAGATGAAGCCAACAAAATCACGTAATAATTTAATTTATCGTGCAACATTTCATACAAGAAGTAAACAGTTAGGAAGTCAATTATCAGAAGATTTACGTAAAAAATACGGTAAAAAAAGTGTCAGAGTGATAAAAGGTGATAGCATAAAAATTGTTCGAGGAGAATTTAAAGGAGTTGATGGAAAAGTATCAAAAGTATTAACAAAGAAAAATAGTGTTTCGGTTGAAGGAGTAAAAAAAGAAAAGACCAAAGGAGAAAAATTTGATGTCTACATTCACACCTCAAATCTTCTAGTTACAGACTTGAATACTGATGATAAATGGAGAATTGCAAAATTAGAAGGTAAAAAAACAAATGAAAAACCAACCACAGTTACAGAAAAAACAGAAAAGAAAGAGACCACAACTAAAGAAACAAAAGTAACAAAGAATCAAAAAAAGGAAGTTGAAAAATAATGGTAAGCATATCTGGAAGTAAAAAACTCAAAAGACAAATGGCCCCTCAATTTTGGGGAATAGGAAGAAAAGACAAGAGATTTGTCATTACAGTTAGACCAGGTCCACATAAAAAAGAATATTCTGTACCAACCGCCATATTACTTAGAGATGTATTAAAAATTGTAACTACATTAAGAGAAGCAAAAGCTGCAATTTACACAGGCAAAGTCAAAATTGACGGAGTGGTTAGAAAATCACTTCATCATGCAATTGGATTAATGGATGTTGTAGAGTTAGAAAATGTTCCAGAAATATACAGACTAGTCCCAATGGAAGGAAAATTACTAAAACCATTACAAATTAAAGATTCAGAAAAAACAAAAAAATTAGTCAGAGTTACAAGTAAAACAACTATCAATAAAGGTAAAACACAGATAGGATTTCATGATGGACGCTCAACAATTTCAGATACCAAAGTAAATGTTGGAGATACATGTTTAATACAAATTCCAGATCAAAAAATTCTTGAAGTTATTAAATTAGAAAAAGATGCACAAGTTTTAGTAACTCGTGGAGTTAACGCAGGTCAAGTAGGTAAAATTGAATCAATAGAAGAAGGATCTTTTATCTTACCTAAACGTGCAGTGCTAATTTTAGGAGAAAGAAAAATTGAAATTCCAACAGACATCATCATAGCAATAGGAAAAAAGGAACCTGTAATTCAAATAAAGTGATAATATGTCTCAAATAACAGAATCTCCAATGAAAAAAATAACTTTAGAAAAAGTTGTTCTAAATATGGGGTTAGGAAAATCTGGAGATATAATTTTAGTAGCAAAAAAAGCATTAGACCACATTTCTGGTAAAAAATCATGCGCACGAAATGCAAAAGAAACACAAAGAGAATGGGGAGTTAGACAGGGAGAACCAATAGGAGTTGCAGTCACAGTAAGAGGAAAAGATGCACGTGAATTACTCAAAAGATTACTTGAATCAAAGAATAATCAAATCAATGGAAAATCTTTTGATGACTTTGGAAATTTCTCATTTGGAATTAAAGAGCACATAGACATTCCAGGTGTAAAATATGATCCACAAGTAGGAATCTTAGGACTTGGAATTTCAGTAACATTAACTAGACCAGGTTATGGAATTAGAAAAAGAAGCAAACACAAAGCAAGTGTTGGAAAAACACATATAATAAAAAATCAAGAAGCAAAGGATTATCTAGTTAAAGAGTTTGGAGTGACGATAGTATAATGCCAAAAGATAGATCATACGAAGCCACTGGAAGAAAGAAACATGATTTTGGAAGAGGTTCCAAATGGTGTAAAAGATGTGGAGACTATACAGCTGTTATTCAAAAATATGATCTAATGATTTGTAGACGATGTTTCAGAGAAGTAGCAACATCTTTAGGATTTAGGAAGAATATGTGATATAAATGCCAGCACAAAATGTTTTAGCAAATCTATTTGTAACATTATACAATAATGAAGCCAGAAGAAAGAGCGATTGCATAATTCTTCCAACTTCAAAATTAGGTATAGAAGTTCTAAAAACTCTTCAAAAAGATGGATACATAGGAGAGTTTGAACATATTGATGATAAAAGAGGAGGCAAGTTCAAAATACAATTATTAGCAAAAATTACAAAATGTGGTGCAATTTCACCAAGATTTAAAGTAAAAAATTCAGAGTACAATGATTGGGAGCAACAATATCTGCCAGCATACAATAGAGGTATGTTGTTAGTAACAACAAACCAAGGAGTAATGTCCCATCATGAAGCTGTAAATAAAGGATTAGGAGGGTTTTTGATAGGATATGTCTACTGAGCAAATTACAAAATTCCAAGAAACATTGGATATTCCCAAAGGAGTAACAATTACACTAAAAAAACACATGCTTCATTTTCAAGGACCATTGGGTAAAACATACAAAAACTTCAGAAATATTCCAGTCAATATTGAAATTAAAGATGGTAAAGTATTACTAACATCACAAGGATACAGAAAAAGAGATTATTCAATACTACATACTGCAAGATCAATCATTAGAAATATTTGTGAAGGTCTGATTACAGGATACACAATTAAAATGAAAGTAGTGTTTGCACATTTTCCAATTACTGTAAAGGTTCAAGACAAAACAGTTTTGATTGAAAATTTTCAAGGAGAAAGATCTGCAAGAATTACAAGGATTATTGGAAATACCAAAGTGGTTCCAAAGGGCGAAGATATTATTTTGACTGGAGAAGTTTGGAATGACATCACACAAACTGCAGCAAATATAGAATTACGTAGTAAAGTAAAAGATAAAGATCATAGAGTATTCTTAGACGGCGTATATGCCTATGAAAAGAAAAAAGGAATAGACAAATAAAACAATTTTAGGTTTTTAACATATCACATGACACTTGATCCTGAATTTTCAAAACAAACATCATCACTAATTGAACAGACATTAGAATTATACAAAAGTGCAGGAGCATCACCAAGAGTAGGCCAATTATGGGACTGCCAAAATGTAGGAGATTTTCTATGTGGTTTTTTTGTAGGAGAAATGGTAGGTTCTGCATTAAGTGCATTTCAAATTGTTCATAAACGTGAACCAACTGCTGAAGAACACATGGAAATAATTGAATTAGTAGAAAGTTTTTCCAAAGAGATCAAAGAATTCTTTGCTAAATTCAACTAACATCTTAGAGTTTAGCCAAAATCGTATGGGCGCAAGGATTAAATCGCTTTTACAAAGGTACAAACTTGGTGCCTCCCTAGCTCAGCGTGGTAGAGCATCCGACTGTTAATCGGATGGTCATCAGTTCAAGTCTGATGGGAGGCGCTTCTTATGTCTAATCTCGAATTTTGAAACATTAATTTCAAATTATGTTATTATATAATATACACATCAAAATAAAGTATTTCTAAATTCGAATTTAGAAATATTGATCGATTGGAACAATTTGGTTTATTCTATTAGACTGGATAGATCTAATAGATGATCGCATATTAACAATAATGCAGGAGGATTACATTGGTCAGAACTAGAAGGGCCAACAGATATTGTGTAGATTGTGGGGCCAGATTGGTGTATTACCCAAGATTATCAAACCCAAAAGCACCGAATGAGCACAGAGTTCTAGTGTACGCTTGCCCAGATTGTACTGAAGACTTTGAAAAACCCAAGATGTTTTCAATTAGACGAAATCAAGTAGATGACCCACTTGAAACTGTTGAAATAGAAATAACCCAGATACAGAAAAAAATCAATTAAAAATGAATGAATTTTATTAGCATATTTGTCAAAACATAAACAAAATGGGATATGAAAAATCTAGAAGTAATGCATGGTATCTTTTACCAATATTTGTGGGATTGATTGGTGGAGTTATTGCATATTGGGTGTTACGACATGATGATCCAAACAAGGCAAAAAAATGCTTGTATTTAGGAATCATTTTAGCAGCTGTTGGAATTATGATCAACCTTTTGATTGCTGTAGAAATTCCAGACTTGGCACCAAATTTTAATGTGCATGTCTAAAAAATAGCCTTAACTGATGCTGTAGATATGCAGTGTTTTATAATATATCTAAATTCGAATTTAGAAATATTGTAAATTTAGACTCTCAGACACTTGAATTTAGAATCATATAGAACTAGTTAAAATTACTGAATTATGAGCACATCCAAAATGCGAGATAATGTTGAAAGGTGGTTAATTCATGAGGGCCTTTCTTTTGAAGATATGAAAAATCCTGAAAATACATTTCAAATTCTTGTAAAACATGCAGGAAAATATGGAATTCCTGCTGAAATATTTGAACCAAAATCTCAACCAGGAGTTATTGTGATAGGTGCTAAAGTAATAATGAAAGATAATCAAATTTCAAGATACTTGGGATTTACTGAGGAGGAAAAAGAAAAATTTGAAAGAAGAGTAAAAGAATATTGTAATTCAATACAAGCGATTAACCGAATTGTTACCGAAGATGGTAAGCAAAAGGTAGGGGTATTTGTTGTATTAGATGATAAAGAAAACATAAACCAGCAAACGGTTATTGATGCAATGAACAAAGTATCAGAATTTCATGAAAAAACATCCAGGTTTTTGATGAAAACATTCTAAGTTATTCATTAGAATAAAGATAATCAAGAAAAGGCACAGAAACTAAAACTATGCCTAAGCGTTAAACCCCCCTTGAAAATTCTATGGTTTAGTCACAATGTGATTTTTTCAAAATTGGGTATTTTGATGGGGGGATTAACACTTGTGCCTGTACAGAAAAAGCAACCAGAAAACCATCTAGATGTACCAGCTAAACATATGTTATGTTTTATTGTTGTGCGTAAAAGCTAAACCCCTGAATTTTAAACAAAAAAGAATGACAAGAATAACTATATGGATAGTTAATCACGCTAAACAGAATTATCAAACAGTGTTCGGTAAAAAATTATGATATTATTTAATAGAAAATGCAAATATCAATGGAACCGCTATAATTCCAAAAATTGCAGCAATTTTGATAAAATCTTTTTTGTCTAATGGTTTGAATCTTCCCATGAAACCCTATTCTTTGGAGTTATTTTTAATTTATTACATGGATTCTTAGAAAAAATAGGTACAAAATGATGTAATTATGTAGGTATTTTCATCATTTTACGCTTCAACTATATACCAAATTTTTATAGATTATGATATGGTACAAATCACGATTTTTATCGTAATAGGAGCAATAATAATTTCAATGGGAGCTGCCATGTATACATATACTCAAAATCAAACAAATTTCATCACTGCAAATGCTGGGGAGCCAGTAATTGTAGGTC
>DATIFS010000028.1:0-3331 GCA_035455105.1 Nitrosarchaeum sp. | reverse complement strand
GTTTCAATCTTTCTTATTTGTTCAGCAGTGCAACAGGCAAACGCAATCTCCAATGATACAAAGATCGTCATTACACCATTTGAAATTTCACTCTCTCCACAAGATTTTGATTCACAGGGCCCTCTGCATCAAATCAAGATAGTAAAGCCTAATGAAACGGTAACAATCCCAATCAAGATCACTAATCATGATTCAGTTGAGCATGAAATCACCTTTGACTTTGCATTTCCTGATTTTACAACTATGAGTGAACTGTATTTTGAACCTCAAACAATTATTGTAAAACCGACTTCTGAAAATCAAACCTTTCTGCACCTTACTGTAAAAAATAATACTGAAACGCATTGGACCACTATTCCATTTTTTGCAAAAAGCAATAGTTTTGGGATGGTTGGTAAATACTTTTACCTTGTAGTTGGAGATAAGAGCGAGATTACAGAGCTGGATCCATTCATTGACCATTCTATGAGAGAAGGTATGCCAGGTCCTGCATTTCCACAAGTAATAAAGGACTTTCCAGTTGATTCATCAAAACTCCTGAAGGATCTGGATAAAATAATGCCGGAGGGTTTTGTCGCACCACGATATCTTCCAAAAGGATATTCATTTCAAGGAACAAACCTTCCAGCTCCATTGGTGGGATTTCTTTATGCGCCAACCAAGATTGAAAATACGACGGAAGGAATTGATTTTTGGCGCTCCGGAATACTGATTCATTCTGAGCCAAACTCATTCAATTTTAATCTGACAAGCTGGCTCCCGGCTTATGTTGCTCAAAATGAAGCAAAACAGATCATGATAAATGGCCTGATAGGAGTTGCAACAGAGCAACAGGAAAGAACCGTTGTAGAGGGACCAAAGTACATGTTTCCAGCAGAAATTGTTCTTTTTGATAAAAATACAGAGGTTGAATTGCGTGGAAATATTCCACTAGACGAACTAGTTAAGGTGGCAGCATCCATGCGCCCAATTGAAAATCCAGACATTTTTGGTGGTGGGGAAAAAGCAAGAACACTCAACCTATCACCAATGGCACAATTCAAGTCAGGAATTGCTGCTGAGGATGTTGTTTGCAAAGAAGGACTTCAACTTATAATAAAACGAGTAAATTATTTTCCTGCATGTGTGAAGCCAGAAACATACCAAGAACTGATTCGGCGTGATTGGGGTATCTGGAAAGGTGAAATGATCAAGAAAATTTGGGTTGAAATCGATCCCATACAATGTGGAGGAAATCCTTGGGAACAAGACTGGGTAAGGTCTCATCCTGATGATAATCTAGTCTATGCACGCGCTATCTCTAAAGAAAAAATTGACATTGTCACGAATTACTATAAAAAAATTGGAATTACCATTTTTGATGTAAAACTGATCCCATGGGAAAATACTGGAGTTTGTGGAAGTTGTTCTTGTCCAGCTGGATACACTCAGAGTCTTTTGGTTCCCAATTCTGACGTTGATAAGATGCTAGGTTTTGGTTACAAAATTAGTGAAAATATCCGATAAACATCAATAGAAATATGAACAATTTGATTTTATAAAGTGGGTCTGAAATTCGACCAAGATTGTACCGAATCGCATCTGATTCGATCTATGACAGGTTATAAGAAAAACAATTTTTGCCAAATAAATTGCAAAAAAGTTGATCATTCACCACTAGTCTACTGAGAAAGGATACGCAGAGTTTTATAATTATGGATAATAGCGGTAACACACGGCTTTGTATGAGATTGAGAATGCACGTATGGTACCTTCAACCAACAAGGTATCGATAAGATTACCAAATAACACACTTGAAATATTGAAAAAGAAAGCTGATGAAAAAGATCTAACACTGAGCTCCCTAATAATTAGAATCTTAAATGAAAATGTATTATTTGATTTACATCTAAAATCACTACCATATGTTATTGTATCACAAATTCTTTTTGAGGAGATAATCAAAACCATGACTGATTCTCAAATTGAAAAAGTTGCAAAGATGAATCCTTCCATAATAAAAAAACTATGTCAGATTTCAGGATGGGATTATAACATTGATTCGGTAATCGAAAATTATTTTATGATGTTATCAAAATATTGTGGGATGTTCAAACTTAAACATTCAGTGCATCACAAAAAATATCGCCTTGTCTTTGAAACAAAGTTAGGAAAAAAATGGGAAAAGTTTCTTTCAACATACATTCGATCAGTTTTAGATTCAATGAAAATTCACATAGATCACGAATCAATTGATGATGGAATAATAATTTTTGAATTTGTCAAGCGTGAACCCTGATTTAATTTGTTCGTAATTGTCGGACATTGTCCGTCATTGTCCGACAATGTCAGACGTTGTCTCCTACAGACCTATATAATTTCCTAAGATTGAAAATGACAATGACAATTAGTAACAGCAAAAAAACAAAAAGCTCATTTGTTCTTCCAGTAAGTTCGATGATTATTACTGCATTGGCTATCAGCTACATCTTGGGAATGACTGCTGTGAAAAACGCTGATGGAATAACTTGCACTGGTTCTAATCCACCTACTTGTGTAAATCTGGTCTTTAATAAAAGAACTACCTGTGCTTGGAGTACTTCAAGCACTACATTCACAACAATTAGTTGTGGTGCATCTCTGTCAACAGCATATCAATGTCCATCCGGTCTTACCACCACTTGTGGTGCTTTAGCGGTGGCTACGTTTGAACAATACACTGGTTTTGGAGACTTTTTCTTTACTGAACTTCGAGTGGATGGAGTGCAAAAAAGCAGAGGATATGATCAGTGTATCGTTCCGGCTGGAGCAACGGGATGTGAATTACAAGATAGGATGGCAGCTCTCTCTATAGCTGAACCTATTACAGGATTGGATACCGACACTTTTACGGTTGTTGGTCGAGTTGGATCTACCACTGATACAGCGACAGTAAATACTGGAGCGAATTTGGACCTAATAGTTTAGTGAAAGACATGAAACGCACAAATTATTATAAAATGGTTGTATTTGGTGCTATAACGCCAATTGTATTTTTGGCATTTACCATAACAGCCGGTGCATCCATTTTAAATACATCGCCACCAATGGTGCAAACTGGAAGCCTAACTGTCTACATTTTGCCATATCCAACTAAAATGGATGTAGACGCTGGAAACATTCATGAAAGTTTGGTTGCCATTGTTGGTCAAGAGTTTGTCGATGGAAGAAATTTGGGTGCATCCAAGTTAGGCCAATACGATAATGATGGAAATACACTTTCCACGGGTGATAGAATAAAGTTTGTAATTCATCCAGACGTAAAGAAAAATGATGGTACCCCTCTAACGGCAGACGACATTTCAGAAAATAT
>DATIFS010000027.1:0-2351 GCA_035455105.1 Nitrosarchaeum sp. | reverse complement strand
AAATGATAGGTTCAATGAACACAAAATTTTATGATCGTATTTAGAGGTTACTCATCATTGATGCTTGAAAAGAAATGTGTTTTTTGTAAATATGTTATTGTGGAAATTAAGAATAAAAAAAACGGCAAATCCTTACTAACTAATTATCATAATAACAGATATGAAATTAAATGAAATTGATAAAGTAGAAGTTACGTGTCTTGTCGATAATCATGTGGATTTATTGTTACCCAGTACTCCCATAGTACAACGCCATCAGTTAGAGAAAGATGGTATGAAAAACCGCCTATTGCAGAACACGGATTTTCAGTAGTCATAACATTTGAAATTAATGGAATAAAATAATAACTATTATAAATTTATGAATTTGTAAAGTGATATCTTTCCAAAATCGGTTATGAAAAACCATAGTAATGGATATCCCATATAACAGTACCAAATACAAGAATTAATTATTTTAGTTGTGATCAACAACATCATTCTTTTTGTTTGATGTTAAACTTTACTTGTCCTATCTCTGCATCACCATATTTTGCAATTATAATATAATTTCCTTCAAGCCATTTTGTGTTCAACGTTACAGGGATGAAATAATATCCTCTGTCATTAGTGGGTGCTCGGATATCATCACTTGTTCCATCAGGACGAAGTATTGTGATTGTGACTGATTTTGATTTTCCTTCTTGTATGTTTCCTGAAATTTCAACTTTCAAGTCTTTCGTAGGTTTAATGACATTTTGATTCTGCTCTACCATCACTGATCCATTTGGAGTTACAGATGCAATAATTAATGGGGGTTTGGATTCATCATATTCTTTAACTCTGTCTTGTTGGGATTCCACTACAGTAATACTTCCAGTAGCCCATGGATGTATTGAACAGAAATATTTGTAGATGCCTGAGGTTTTGAAGGATTTTTGAACTGACTCTCCGGGCATTACATAAAGATCAAATCGATTATCAGGATTACTTGGTGTGCCACTTTCAATATCATGTATGTATGAATCAGAATTATACCATGTAACTATACCATCTTTTAGAATTGTTACATCAGATGGGGTAAAACACGTGTTATCTGCTTTACACACTGGAGAAGATGTGGAATGTGTCATGTCTATTTTTGCTGTAAGTAAGATTACATCGTTAGCAAGAGATTTTGTGTTTTCTGTAACTTCTAGAGAGTTTGTAAATAATGCATACGCCGGATTTCTGCCCTCATGCCAAGACTCTAAAAATACGTCAGATAATCCAACTTCTTTTTGGAAAAGTAGATCAAAGTTAATCCAATAAGATCCATCCTCTAGAAAATCATTTACCTTGACATCTTTGATAAATTTTTGAGGATCTTTGACTTGTATTTGGTGACCTTTGTCAAAAATTAATTCTACTGAATACGATTTAGAATATTGTCCATGACCTACAATGAATAATGATAAATGTTCAATCTTAGTACTTGCAAACTCATCGTTTAGTTTAACCTGAATTTGTAGAGGTTCATTTATTTTTGTAGAAAACAATACAGAATCAGAACGTTTGGAAAATGGAATGAATCCTCCATGTTTATCATATCCAAAATCATTTCCATAGTTTTTCTGATCCGTGTAATCGCTGTTTATGCTATAAGGGAAAAAATCCTCGAATCTTGTTTGTTGACCAGTGTTGATTCCTTTGGTTATTTTAGAGTAAGAATTTTTGCTATCAGAAGTAGATATGGCATACAACCCAATACCTGAGATTTGAGGTGGACTCCTCTGTAATTTTGTGCCAGTAGATATACTGACTGGCATCGCAGAGACTTGAGATGATGATCCTTCTCCTATGGAATTTACTGCAAGCACTTGAAAGAGATAGTTTCTATTATTTTCAAGTCCTGAAACAGTTGTTGATGTAGATGTACTTATTCCATCATCATAGATTTGCCAAGTTGCCCCATTGTCATTGCTGTATTTTATTATGTAATCAGATATTGGATCTCCTCCATCAGAACTTGGAGGATTCCAGTTTAGAATGACATAACCATCTCCAGCAATAGCGGTGAGATCCATTGGTTTGGTAGGTGTTGTTGAAACACTCAAAGTAGTAGATACTGACTCGTTTGATGCACTTCCAGTTCCTATTGCGTTTATTGCAGATACTCGATAATTGTACGGGGTGTTTGAAGTTAATCCAGTGTTAGAATATGTTGTACCAGTAGATCCAGTGTCTGCAACTAGTGTACTCCATCCACCACCAACTGGTGACTCTCTTTCTATCTTGTATCCTGTAATTGGAGAACCGCCATCAGATGGTGCAGTCCATGACAAATCAATTTGAGATGATGATACTGCAGTTGCACTCAGTCCTGTTACTTG
>DATIFS010000026.1:0-17550 GCA_035455105.1 Nitrosarchaeum sp. | reverse complement strand
TTCTCAATCTTGTTCCAGTGAATCGAAAAATTAGGACATTCTTAGACTGGGGTGTGTTTTCACCTGAATATACTAGAAATATGTCTAGATTATTTGAAGTTAGAAATGATGTTATTCATTGTGTATCTCTTGACGAAATAAAATACAATCCAAAGAACCTAATTTCTTTATCTACTGCAATTGGGTTTAAGAAATTTAAAACTGATCTGTGTGAAGCCTGGGATGAACTTTTGAAAATATACGTTAATGAGCAAGCAAAAATTAATTGGAATGCATTATCTGAAGAACTAAAGATTAAGGCATAGAATTGGATTCTTTGTGGATACTAGGCACAAAATAACCGTATTTCATCTAGGAAACGTGTTTACCCTTTTGTCAATTAATTCATTTTTTGCATTCTAAATTTTCTTTAATAAATTAAAAGAATGCAAGAATTAGAAAATTTAAGCCTGGAAAATCGTTTTTGCATTAACGTGATGACCATTGATATATCAATAAGATTTGCAGGCATTTTGTGTAAATGTGGGCGACTAAAGGCATATCGTAGAAAAAGAGGAATGATACCGCATCTGAGTGTGCCTGAAACTAAATTACTTCATCGTGAAGCAATGTTAAAGGCAAAAATGAATCATGTTTTTGATAAAAAACTTGGCAAAACAAATTGGTCAGTAGAGTCACGTGATAATGTTAAGTGGATAACAGTTAATCTTGATAAAGATTTATTGTTGTTGTCCACAGAGCGCTCATCAAATCATGATATGATAGTACAAAAGATTCTTTCAATGCTGCAAACTCGGGAAAAAGAAAATAATTTAGATTCCAATTAGAAATTATGATTTGTCTTTAATCATTTTTTCTATTGTTTAGATACATGTGTGACACATTACTGATTTATCTGACATACTACATACAATATCGTTATTTTGAAATTCAGAATCATAAGTGATACTTATGGCTAATTTATTCCACCACACTTCATAATCTTCTTTCTTTTTTCCGCAAACAAAACAATTTTTCATATATTTCTATATTTTTTAAAAACATAAGCATTTAGGAATGATCCAAATATCTTTGATAAATTAAAGATTTGGACTTGTGATTGCACCTTGTGCTGCTGAACCAACTAATGTTGCATATTTTGCTAATGCCCCTGTAGTATAGTTTGGCTTTGGTTTACTCCATTGTTTTCTTCTTTTTTCCAGTTCTTCTGATGATACATGAAGATCAATTATGTTGGTTTCTGTATCTATTGTTATTTCGTCATCATTTTTTACTAGTGCTATCGGTCCTCCAACATATGCTTCTGGTGCAACATGTCCGACCATAAATCCACGTGTACCGCCAGAAAATCTTCCATCTGTTACCATTGCAACTTTTTTCCCTAATCCTTGACCAACCAACGCGGCAGTAGTAGCTAACATCTCCCTCATTCCAGGTCCTCCTTTTGGGCCTTCATATCGAATTACTACTACATGACCTTCTTCAATTTCTCCTTTGGCTACTGCATCAAATGCATATTCTTCTCTATCGTACACTCTAGCTTTGCCTGTAAATTTTGTCATTTCAACTCCAGCTGTTTTAATCACTGCTCCTTCTGGAGCCAAACTCCCTTTCAGTACAACTGCAGTTCCGACTGAGTGAATTGGATTATCTATGGATTTTACTATTTGTTGTACTGGATCAGGAATATTCATTGAAGCAAGATTTTCTCTTATTGTTTTTCCTGTCACTGTTATACAATTGTCATGAATTAACTTTCTTTCCGCTAATTTTTTTATAATAAATGGAATGCCTCCGATTTTATCTAAAGAATTCATTACATAATTTCCACCCGGTTTCATATCTGCCAAATGCGGTGTCTTTTTTCTAACTCTCTCAAAATCATCATATGTTAATTTTATTCCTACTTCATTTGACAATGCTAACAAATGCAAAATCCCATTTGTAGAACCACCGACTGCATTGAGCATCGTAATTGCATTTTCAAATGCCTCAAATGTAAGAATATCTCGTGGTTTGATATTTTGTTCTAGTAATCTCACACATGCTTTACCTGTATCATAAACTATTTTTTCTCTTCTGTCATCTTCTGCTGGAGGGCTTGCACTACCTGGTAAAGCAAGACCAATTGCTTCAGAAATTGAAGCCATTGTATTAGCAGTAAACATCCCGCCACATGATCCTGCATTTGGGCATGCTGTATTTTCTATGTTTTTTAGTGCCTCCAAAGATAATTGCCCTGCATCATATGCTCCAACGGCTTCATACACGTCAACTACTGTTAATTCTTGACCATTTAGAATTCCTGGCATAATTGTTCCACCATAAACAAATACAGATGGTATGTTTAATCGAGCCATTGCCATCATAGTTCCTGGTAAACTCTTGTCACATCCTGCAATTCCAACCAGCGCATCATATTGATGTGCACGTACCATTAATTCAATAGAATCCGCAATCACCTCTCTTGAGATTAATGATGATTTCATTCCTTCATGACCCATTGCAATTCCATCGCTTACTGCAATAGTTGAAAACTCTCTTGGCGTTGCACCTGCATCACTAACTCCTTCTTTGGCTTTTAGAGCTAATCTTGGAAGGTGAATATTACATGGAGTTGCTTCATTTCCAGTATGACATACGCCAACAAATGGTTTGTCTAAATCACTATCTGTCAATCCCATAGCTTTGTACATTGCTCTATGAGGTGCTCGTGCAGTTCCTTCAACTACATTTCTACTAGAAATTTCCATAATATGACAAATCTATTTTGCTATAATTTAGACTTTATTGATAGTATCACGACAAAATATCATTTGGTATAAAGCGTTTAAATCCCAAGTATTTCTATTAAAAATATTGGAACAAAAAGCTCTCGCATGTCCTGTCTGTCAAAGTAATAAAGCAGAGATAGCAGGTGAAAATGTTAAGCTAAGTGGAAGATTTCAGGACAAAGAATTTCTAACTACTGCATTAACTGTTCTAAGATGTATTCACTGTGGATATTACATGTTTTTTGACAACACAGCGCAATTTACAACAAAAGAATCATCTGAATAACTTGGATTAAAAATATTGGAATCTAATTCTCAATAATCTTTTGCTCATTTACTTGTGTTAAATAAGCTTGAATCTCTTCTGGTGTTTCTGCTCCATATGTGATGAGGATCCTATCTTTATCCATGGGCTCATAAGTTGTAATGTCATTGACTTTTTCTCCGTTAATATAGAATTTTAATGAATAATCTTCGTTTGTACAAAACTGTCTTCCATCTTGGAATACAAAGCATTTGTCATCCACTTTTAATTTCAATGATTGAAACAAATATCCCAAAGTTACTCCTTTGGCATGTTTGTGAATTGTTGTACCGTCCCCGCCCTCAAAATGAATCCAGCTTGTTTTGAGTTGATATGCTGGCAATGAAAAGTCAAACGTGTCCCCAAAAATCTTAACTAAAATTGCAGAATGTGAGTGTTCACTGCCTAGAGCTCCAGCTCCAGCTGGACCACCTGGAGCAACATGTGAAATAGTTATAAATTTCCATCCTGCAAATCCAACGATTACTGCGATTACTACTAATACACCAATTGTGATCAATGTGTTTCTTTTTTTCTCAAAAGAACGCTTTGTTGCATAACTTTCACGTTTTTCTTCTCGTTCTTTTCGTTCTATTCTTCCCATGGTATATCAAGATTCAAAAATTTACCCTAATTAAC
Source organism: Nitrosarchaeum sp. (assembly GCA_035455105.1). GTDB lineage: Archaea > Thermoproteota > Nitrososphaeria > Nitrososphaerales > Nitrosopumilaceae > Nitrosarchaeum. The sequence continues at coordinate 13,833 of DATIFS010000026.1, read as the reverse complement.
TGTTCGATGAAACAATAAATAAAATCAAAAATTCAACTTCTGTAATGAGCTGCATTTTTTGTGATATTTTATCTGGAGTTAGAGACAGTCATATCATATATGAAGATGCAGCACATGTTGCATTTTTAGATAAATACCCAATTGATGTTGGTCATAGTTTGGTAGTTCCAAAAAGTCATCATGAAAGAATAACTGACATGGACTCTAAATCTGTTGGCGATTTATTTTCAATAGTTCCAAAAATTGCAAACGCTATTTTATCTGCAACTGAAGCTGATGCATTTAGTCTTGGACAAAACAATGGCAGAGCTGCAAAGCAAATTATTCCTCATGTTCATGTGCACATCATTCCAAGGTACAATCATAAGGGAACAATCTGGACAAAGCGTTCAATATCTAATAGTGAAGAACTTTCAATTTTAGCAAAAAAAATTAAGACACTACTTGTTTAGTATGACCTGGGTTGTATCTGAGTATTGCTCCTACTTTGCCTAAGCTTGATAGCATGACCCCATGTTCTGCACTTCCAGATACTACTTCTAATCTAGTTCCTACTTTTGCTGCTAAAATTTCTAAATAATCTACAATGTCTTGTTCGTTTGCTTCGACTTCCATTGCATTGCATCCAGGACATGGACTGCTAGTATATTTTGTCTTTTTTGGTATGACTTCTCTCCTTTCTACAATTTCTTCTTGAATATGTTGGCATCTTCGGCATTTTCCTTCCACTCTGTTTAAGTTTGTGTCATCTGTGATGATCAAAATTTTTACCACATTATTTTTTAGAAGATCTATTACATCTTGTAATCCGTATACTCCCAAGCCTGAGTGAGAATTAATTTCTCTAAACAAGTCTTCAATTAGTTTTTTTTCTTCTACCATTCTAAAGTCTGAAAGAAGTTCTCCTGACTTTGCAAATGCCTCTCTAATTCCTTCTGCACCTGAATATGATGCATCAATTGTATTTATGATCATATTTTGTAATCTATATTCCAAATAATTTCCATTGATAAAATCTTCTTTTGTTGGTCCAGGTCCTGAAATAATTAATCCTTTTACAGGATAAATATCGATAAAATACTCTTTCGTTGTATCTGCAACTCTGTTGTAAAAATATGAAAGCTCCATCTCTCTTAATTTTTGAAATCTTTTTGCAGATTGTCCTCCTTGTCTATGCTTTCCTGCAACTCCAGAGCCTGTTTGTGATAGTACTTCTATTTTATCACCATGAAGTAATCCCCAGCCCGCATCTTTGGCATCAATAGCTAAAAATCCAATAAGATTGTCATCTTTTAGCATGTCTTTTAAAATATCTACATGAAAATGATCATCACATCTGTACAGATATTGCTTCAAATCTTTTGGAGGATCAATTTCCCATACCTTTACTACTTCACTTCCTAATGGTCCACCTCCATCTGGTGGTAGTGCTCCACAAAACATCACCAGTCCTCTTTCTGGTGTTTTTTTAAACAGTTTTAGTCTTTGAATCACTTTGCCTAATGAATCTACGACATGTGATCTTGTAAGATCTGATTTTATGTTATCCGCAGTTCCCTGCTCTTGTTGTAGTGTACTGATAATTTCATGTAATTGTTTTCCTTTTGGAATGTATACGCTGATTAATTCCGTTCCTCTGCCTGATTTTTGCGATAATTCTTCTAACATTTTTCTAATTTTATACAGTTTAACTGAATCTACTTTTTCTATGTTGATCTTTTCCATTTGTATTTTCCTTCTGTTATGCGAATATTAAGTTTGGTTGATTCAAATCTTTATCTAATTAAAAATCATAGACCGTCAAGAGATTTTAGAAATACTTCAAGTGGTTGATTTCCTGTTATTTTAATAATTTTTTCATTATTAAAAACTAGAAAAGATGGAGTTGCATCAATTCCAATTTTTTTGCCAAACTCATATAATTGATTTACTTTATCTAAATATTTGTGATTATCAAGACATTCGTTGAATTTGCCTAAATCTAGATTGACTGTTGTAGCGAATTTATTTAGTGATTCATGTGTTACCCATCCTGTTCTTTCCCCTGCCCAATTCTTGTATAGTTCATCATGATATTGCCAATATTTCTCTTGATCTTGAGCACAATATGCTGCTTCTGCTGCTAAAACTGAGTCAGGTCCATTCAGTGGAAAATCTTTGAACACTAGTTTCACTTTTCCTGTCCCAATCAAATCCTGTTTAATTGTGTTTAGAGTGCTAGTATGAAATTTGTAACAATACGTGCATTGATAATCACCCCACTCCAAAATTGTAATTGATGCTGACGGATTTCCCAAGATTGGTGACCCATTTTGAATTAAGTTTGATTCTGTTAATGTTTTTGAACTATCTTCCTTGGGGAAAAACACCATAAACATACTTGCTAACAATCCTATTGCTATTGGAATTGCAAGCAAATAGATCTTTTTCATCGACTTTGTGATTTTTTCTCTTCTAGTAAATATCTTCCTTAAATTAACTTGATGCCAAAGTCCATAATGCTGAATTTTTTGCAGATATTTCTGCTACAAATGGATCCTCTGACGATGAAATTATTATCACATCGCCTTCATCTGGACATAAATTTTCTAAAATATGGTTTTTTGTTTTTATATCTTTGATAAAACACTCTTTGTCCTCTCCGGGAAACACTAGTTTTTTATTTTTATATATTATTGTAGTACAACCTGAAGAACCATACAAAACTGCATAATCTCTTTGCTCTAACCCTGTTTTGATCATTTTAGAATAATTTTTAAGTAAAACTGCATGATTGTATTTGCCTTGAATTATGTTGCATTTTTCAATCCTACATTCTTTTGAAATTACATTTTGCAATTGATCTATTAGTTTGTGCCCTTTATCAGTAAGAAAAGTTCCAGATTTCGTTGAATCGACTATTCCAGCTTCTTTTAGATGCAGAATTAATGTTTTAACAGATCCTTCTCCTAGATGGATCTCTTTTCCAAATGTTGCTCTACTGACAAATCTTTCTTCAGATAACATTTGTAGTGCTTTTAGAACATGTGGAATACTAAATGTAAGAATTCTTGATCCCTTAATTGATACAATGTTTTGTAGGTCTTGGATATTTTTGCGCAGAATTTTTTTTACGCATAATTCTATATAAATTGGATAAACCATCCAAGAATTTAAATACATTACATTAAGAGAAATTTCATGTCTCAATCAAGACAAATCAACGTATCTAAAAACGGTGTTCCTGTTTTTGCAATTGTAGCATTAGCTATAATATTTGCAGGCGGATTATTTGTTGTTGGATTTGACCAGGGACATATCTTTAGTCTAGTTTATGGTGAGGAAGCATTTCAGGATCTTTACATCCATGAGCTTACTCATGATATGAGACACGCTGCTGGTTTTCCTTGTCATTAGGGGTTTAACCTGATGAAAACACTTCTTTTTGTTATTATTGTTATTGTATCTGGTGCATCTGCTGGAGTTGTTCACGGTGGTATGAATCTCATATTTGTTGAACCTTCACTTGATCAAGCGATAGGAATTGAAAATCAACACCTTTTTGCAGCAGGTGAGGCAGAAGACAATTCTGAATTTTGGATAAAATATGATAGTTATAGAACATGGCAAAAAAGCGGACAAGTTTTAGCTGGTGCAATTCTTGGAATTTCTATTGGTTCGTTGTTTGGAATTGTTTTTGCAGTTTCAAAAAATTCACTTCCAGGAAAAACCCCCATGCAAAAATCTCTTGTTTTAGCAGGGATTATGTGGTTTACAATTTACCTAATTCCATTCTTAAAGTACCCTGGAAATCCTCCAGGTGTAGGTGAATCTGAAACAGTTGTATTGCGTGAAATTCTTTATCTGACATTTATTGCAATTTCTGGATTTAGTGCTCTTGGTTTTTACAAATTATCTAAAAAACTAAAAACTAAAAAATTTATTGCTGCTGTTGGCTATGCTGCATTTATTGGAATTGTATTTGTTGCAATGCCTGAAAACTCAGACCCTATTAGACTCTCTATGGATTTAGTTGATTCTTTTAGAATGATGTCTGCTTTCACCGTATCTGTTTATTGGATTTCATTGGGTTTCTTCTTAGGATTTTTATGGAATCGTTATAAACCCGATAAAGAAATACCTTCTTCTTTTCATTGATCATTCTAAATCTCTGGAATGAGAATGATATAATGTAATTTAAATAACTCTGTATTTATTTTTAATTTAATTGACACGCCGTTTAACCTTACCACAATTAAAAAAATATGATATTACTCAAAAAGTGATTGAGGCTTTGGCAGATTCTGAATCCCGTGCAATATTGTTTTCAATAATAAAAAAAGGAATGACTGCATCTGAATTATCTGAAAAATTAAAAATTCCGCTTAGTTCTGTCTATAAAAAACTAAATGACCTTGAAGATCTTACTCTAATCGAAGTAGAAAAATGGCTGATTTCTGATAAAGGAAGAAAGTTCAAAATGTACAAAAGTCGAATTAGCAAGGCAGATATTTCCATTAAAAAACCTGATCCAGTTCTTAATTTGGTGCCTAATTAGTGAGTTGAATGTCCAAGCCAAACATAATCCAATTAAGTGAATTTGATGTTACACAAAGAATAATTGAGTCATTGAGTAGTGTTTGTACAAGGGCTGTATTATTTTCAATTAAAAATGAATCCAAGGATGCAACACAAATTGCAGAAGAGTTAAAAATTTCAATATCTACAGTTTACAAAACTTTATCTAATTTAGAAGAATTGGCACTAGCTGAAGTAGATAAATTTGTAATATCTTCTGAAGGAAAGAAAATTAAACAATATCGTAGTCGTATCGGAAAAGTTGAAATCACATTAACTGACATTGAACCAGTATTGAATCTTTATTCTAATACTAATAATCCAAAGTCAATTATCCAACAATAAATTAAAAATTAAATTCTGTGTAATAACCATTTGAAATTAAATGATTTTTGTGCCTGTAAACTAAAAATAATTTTGTTGATGATACTGAATCTTGTTTTATGATGATAGAATCAACTTCCAGTTTAAATTGACTGGAAAAAAGTCATATTGTTAACATCTTGATAAAACGGAGACAAAACTCATGATTGATTATACACAACTTTTGTTACTTGGAGCAATAGCTGGATTTACGATATTTATCGGACTCCCACTGGCTGCAATAAAAAATGTTAGTTCAAGAGCAAAAGGATTTCTTAATGCCCTTTCATTGGGTATTTTGGTATTTTTAATAATTGACATATTTAGTCATGCGTGGGAATCTACTGAAGATATTGCATCTGATGCCTTTGTTGGAAATATTGCTATGAGTGATGGAATACTACATCTTGTTGCATTATTTGGTGGCATTGCAATTGGGTTATTTGGGCTTGCATGGTATGAACATGAAGCAACAATAAAGCGAGTTCCACAAATATTATCATTAGAAAATATCAAAAAAGGCGATGACCATCTTCATCAAGTGTTTAATGAAACAAATGGGTATAGACTTGCTATGATGATTGCAGTTGGGATTGGATTTCACAATCTTGCTGAAGGTCTTTCCATAGGACAATCTTATGTAGCTGGAGAGGTCGGTCTTGCTTTACTCTTGATCATGGGATTTGCAACTCATAATGCAACTGAAGGTTTTGGAATTGCTAGTCCAATGACAGGACTTTCAAAAAAACCTACAATTCGTTTTATGATATTACTTGGGCTGATTGGTGGAGGACCTACATTCATTGGTACTCTACTTGGTAGCTTGTGGTTTTCAAGTATCACCTACATACTATCTTTATCTATTGCAGGCGGTGCGTTGATTTACGTTTCAATGCTAATGTACAATTCTGGAAGAAAACATACTAGTAATAGTGTCATTATGATTGGAATCTTCGTTGGTTTGGTTCTAGGCTTTGGAACTGATCTAATTATTCATCTTGGAGAATTATAATTCAAATATTGTTAAAATATTGATGCAAAACTAGTCTACACATGATGAAATGCATATTCAATACCCATAATTCTGAAATATTTACAAATTTTTCTATTTTGAAAGAAATGGCCTTTGATCGATACATTATTTGACCCTGATACTTCTAATCGTATGTGATTTTAATATTATTATGAGTTGTAAAATTGGATTTATTCACAGTTTTTCATATTTTGCCATCCAAGATAAGAAGATGTGTATTAATTGTGGAATAGAAGAAAGCAATAATAATTGAATGTTTGATTTCAAATTAATGCGTTACATGTTTTTCTTTTTTTTGCCATTACTGACTTTTATTGTTCCTGTTTTTGCGCAATCAGCAACACTTGATGAATCTGAGAATTCCTTACAATATATTTTAAAAATTGATAATCATGAATATCCTATTTCTTATAATGTAAAAGGTGATGTCATAGCAATGAGTGTTGATCCAGAATCAAAATCAATACTTATTGGGTTAAAGAATACTCATGATTCTCAATTCTCTATTGAACTAAATCATGAATTAATTAGCGCACCAAATAATGAGTTTGTAATTTTAGTAGATGGGCAAGATGTGGATTATAACATCACTCCTAATTCTGATGGTTACTTGTTTACTTTTTTTGTACCTGTAGATACTGAAGAAGTTGAAATTATTGGAACTTCGGTCATACCAGAATTTGCAGAACTATCAATGGTTATGATGGGGCTATCGTTTATAGGAATTGTTGTAATTCAACAAAGATGTAATCTAGTTAGATTGTTAAAAAAGATTAAATTTTAACTCTTCAATTTTTGAAAAAGAAATAAATTCAAAGAAGTGATTCTAATACAGTGTACAAATGTGATTATTGTGGATCATCCTTTGGAGACAGGATTTGTTATTTTTGTGAAAAGAACTGTTGTACATCTTGTATGGTAGATGATCGAACTCGCTGTAAAGACTGCTACATACAAAAACGAAGTTTGGGATGGAAAAAATTACTCAAGAAAAATAAGCCTATTCTAATTTTTGTAGGATTTTTGTGGCTATATGCAGTATTTCCAGGACCGTTTCTCCCCGGCCTAGACCCTACCTTTTACACAATTTCTCTTATTGCAGCTTTGTTAATTATGATTCCAGTCTGTTTAGCATTGTTCTTTTGGTCACTTAATCCTCCAAAATCAGATCTTAAAAGTAGAAAAGATTAGAGTCTCACTTCTATAACTATGGAAAACTTATGTGAGAAAACTGGCTTTTGCAAAAAATATTTTTCAGGTTGTAATTTTATCTAACTGATTTGTTTCTGTCGCATTTTTTATTTCACGTGCAATTCTTTTACCCATACTCATTGACTCATTAAAAAGCAGTGAATAATATGGAGACCCATCCATGTAGATGTTTGTACCTGCAACAATTCTTGCTGAAAATTCAAATGATGTGAACTTTGCATTTTCATCGTACACTCCTTCAATACAAAAAGGCCCATTCATCCCAGGCGATACCATTCTTTTTGAAGCTTCTACAAAATTTTCTCCCATTGTATAGACTTCGTCCAATAGTGATTCTCTTAAAATTATTGGACTATTCCCAATTACGTTAAATGATGGAACCTTATTGCTTTTGAGTTGTTGTTCTGATGGAATTCTTGCAATGCCTTCAATATCAGATTCATGTCTTTGGTCCGCTCCAAAAAATTCCAACTCTTCTTTTAGTGGCGAATAAAAGAACTGTAAATATGCTAATACGCCTGCAGCATACTCCTGAATGTATAGTGTCTCGTCTTTTGAGATTACTCCATGTGAAATTAATTGGTCTCTTTTTTTATTATATTCATCTTGATTAGATGCCAAAAAATATCCTTTACCTCCAGCGGCTCCTTGCCTTTTTACAATCACAAGACTATGGATGTCTTTTGAATCTAAAACTGGTTTTGGAACTGGAAGTTTTGCTTCCCGCATAAGTTTTTCTTTCATGGTTCTATCTGATTCCCATCTTAAAATCCACCTGTTTCCAAAAATTGGAGTTTTGATTGATTCAATTTGTTCAGAATTCATCTGTGCAATCAAAGTTCCATGGGGAATCAACACTGCATCATTTTGTTCTAGGGTGGACTGGTGTTTTTTTTCTAGTATTTCTGAAAACGAATCTACCAAAATTAATTCATCAATAAATGGAAATCTACGATATAATTTTTCACGCTTTTTTTCACAAACAAGAATTGTTTTTAAGCCCTCATCTTTGGCACCTTTTAGAACTTGTAGCGCACAATGAGATCCTAATGTTGCTATTGCCGTCAATGTGATACTTGTTCTACTTTATTGTACTTTATGAACCATGTGCAGATGATACATATTGAAAAATCTCATCAATTAATTCTACACTTAGCTCTGATTTTATATCTTCTGGAATTACTTTTAATACAAAATCATACATACTTGTATTTTTTGGTAGAGTTCCCCTTTCTTGATATAATGAATACACTGCAATTCCATTTGATATTATTGCAATGATTTTTTCTTTGTTTGTTAAAGACACTGTTTTTCTAAGTTTTGTATGAACTTAAAGATTTAAAGAAATTTTCCCTAGATCTTATTTAGGTTGAATTAAAATTATGAATTTGTAAATTCGGACTTTTTTTTACACTAATGTCTTTTCTAAGTACTTGTTATATTTCTTAATAGATAATTAAACTCAAAATTTATGGATCTGTAAATAAATGGTTTTTCTAAATATTGAAACTAATGGTTTTTAGAAAAAGTAGATAGTCTACTTGACTATAATTTTTTTCAAACCCCATTTAAGGGAGAATTCTTCTTTGGTAATTGGAATTCTTGATTTACACTTTACGCATCTACGAATCTTAGTGTGCTTAGAAAACCTCCAAACATGAGGTTCACTTTTTCCGTGGCAGTTCATATTATTATGCATGCTTACTAGTATTTAGGAAAATAATGCTGATGTTTACCTACTTGTGTCAGTGATCTGACTGCCCCAAAAATTAATTACACCATAAGACAGCAATTTAGTAAATTATGATAAAAACAGAACTTGGAACATTGCGCAGATCTCATTACTCTAATGAGTTAAGCCCAACAATGGATGGCTCAGAAGTTACCGTTATGGGTTGGGTATTGACTATAAGGGGACATGGCAACATCAGTTTTGTTACAATTAGAGACAAAACTGGCGATATTCCAATCGTTGCAAAAAAAGGAGATTGTCCTGATGAACTACGTGAAAAATTATCTACTCTGAAGGCACATTCTTCTATTGCCATTATTGGTAAGATTAAATCATCTGAGAAAGCTCCAACTGGATTCGAAATCATTCCGACTGAACTTAGAGTCTTTTCTGATGTTGAAAAAATACCTCCCTTTGAGCCTTTGGCAAAAACTGTGAAAAATATTGATACTAGATTAGAAGTACGACCAATTGATCTTAGACGTAAAACACTACAACATATTTTTAATGTAAGAAGTGCAGTACTCAAATCTATTAGAGATTATTTTTATCAACATAAATTTACAGAAATCAATACTCCAAAAATGATAGCAACTGCAACTGAAGGTGGTGCTGCCCTATTTCCAATATTTTATTACAATAAGGAGGCATTTTTAGCTCAAAGTCCCCAATTATACAAAGAGCAATTGACAATGAGTTTTGAAAAAGTTTTTGAAATCGGACCAATTTTTAGGGCTGAACCTTCAAGAACCAATCGTCATTTGGCAGAAGCAATATCTATTGATTTGGAAGAGGCTTTCGTTGATTATAATGACGTGATGAATAGAATTGAAGAAATAATTCAAGTATCTCTCAATACTGTAAATGACTATGCAAAAAATAACCCAGATGCAGAGTTTATTATTCCTCAGATGCCTAAATCCATTCCACGATATTCATATGATGAATTAGTAGAAAAAATACAAAAAACAGGTGCTAAAACTGAATGGGGTGATGATCTCTATCCATCAAATCTTAAAAAAATAGGGGTTGAAGGATTTTATTTTATCAAAGATTGGCCTTTGGGTCCTAAACCATTTTATGTAAAAGATAGTAAAACAAATCCAAAAATTTCTGAATCATTTGATTTGATGTTTGGTGATTTAGAACTGTCTTCTGGCAGTACAAGAATTGAGAAACGTCATGAGCTAGAAGAAAGAATGAAAAATAAAGGAATGAAAACAGATGCATTTGAATATCATCTTGGTGCATTTGATTATGGCGTTCCTCCTCACGCTGGATGTGGTATTGGTTTAGAGCGATTAATTATGGCACTCACAGGCACAGAAAATATCAGGGATGTCACATTTTATCCAAGAGATGTTGACAGGCTTACCCCATAGGTGAATTGAAACATGGTATCCAATGAAGAAATTCAACACGTTGCAAAATTAATGAAAATTGATCTTGATGATCCTACAATCTATGAACAAGTTGATAAAATGATAGGTTATTTTGATATTTTAGATTCAGCCGGTGTGGAATCTGAGGAAATTTCTTTTACTGAAATCCAATTTTCTGAATTAAGGGAAGACAAATACATACCATTTGATGAAAAACTAATTGAAAAACTAAATCACTATAAAGGAACCTATGTCAGAGCTCCAAAGATGGTTTAATTGAATCTAAAAATTTCCGCTTTAGACTATACTAGGCAAGTAAAATCTGGAAATATATCTGCTGAAGATTTTATTGCAAAAACTATGGAGCGTATACAAAACATTGATGGTGAACTACATGCCTTTTTGTCATTAAATGACAAAGCAATTGATCAAGCAAGAGACATTGATAAAAAAATAAAATCGGGTGAAAAAGTTGGACAGTGTTTTGGCATGCCGATTTCTATTAAAGACAACATATGCATCAAAGATACTAAGACAACATGCGCATCAAAAATGCTTGAAAATTTTATTGCGCCTTATGATGCTACGGTAATTACAAAACTAAAACAACAAGATGCAATTTTTGTTGGAAAAGTAAATTTAGACGAATTTGCAATGGGCCTATCTACCGAATTTAGTGCATATGGTCCAAGTAAAAATCCATGGAATACTGATTATGTTCCTGGAGGTTCTTCTGGAGGCAGTGCAGTTTCTGTAAGTGCATTTGAATGTGTTGCATCATTAGGTTCTGATACTGGTGGCTCTGTTAGAAACCCTGCAAGCTTTTGTTCAACTGTGGGATACAAGCCAACTTATGGGTTGATTAGTAGATATGGACTAATTTCATATGCTAACAGTATTGAACAGATTGGACCTCTAACTAGGACAGTTGAAGATGCAGCATTTATGCTAAATCTCATTGCAGGATTAGATCCTAATGATAATACTACAGTAAACAATGGTAATGAAGATTACCTCAAAGATATCAATTTGGGCATAGAAGGCAAAAAAATAGGCATAATAAAAGAGATGATTGGTGAAGGAATTGATCCAACTGTACTTTCTGCCACAAAAAATGCAATATCGAAATTGGAAGGATTGGGTGCAACATGCGAAGAAATCTCTCTTGACATGGTAAAATATTCTGTTGCTGCATATTATACAATTACAGCTACTGAAGCAGGAAGTAATCTTGCAAGATATGATAATTTGAGATATGGGTATGATTTTTCAGTTGAAGGTTATGAGTTTAATTCCTATATTGAAAAAGCAAGAAAAAAACTAGGCCCAGAAGTAACAAGACGGATGATCCTTGGAGGATTTGTTCCATCTGCAGGTCATGCAGGAAAATATTTTCTAAAAGCGCTAAAAGTAAAAAATAAACTTACTAGGCAAATCAATGATGCATTTACGAAATTTGATCTATTAATATCGCCAACTGTTCCAGTTTTGCCATTTAAGATTGGTGAAAAAATAAATGATCCTGTGGCACTATTTCTTATCGATATAAACACCGTTACTGCAAATCTTACTGGAAAACCTGCTATCTCAATTCCATATACAATATCAAATGGATTGCCAATTGGAATTCAGCTCATTGCAAATTCTATGAACGATAAATTATTACTTCAAGCAGCTCATGCACTAGAAAAAACAATAAAACTTCCAGAGGTTCCAATTTGACAAAAATTGGATTAGAGATTCATTGTCAACTTACCAATCTTGAGAGTAAGCTATTTTGTTCATGTAAGGCAAATTACAGAGAGTTTGAACCAAATGTAAATATCTGTCCGATTTGTATGGGGTTGCCAGGTAGCCTTCCAAGATTAAATCAAAAGGCAGTTGAAAAAGCAACGATGATTGCAATGGCACTAAATTGTAGTACTCCTGAAAAAATTATGTTTTTTAGAAAAAATTACTTTTATCCTGATTTGCCAAAGAACTTCCAAATAACACAGCTAAACATCTACGGAGATACAAGTGTAGGTGGTAGTGGATCTTTGATGATTGGAGAAAAGAAGATCAGAATCACTAGAATTCAACTAGAAGAAGATCCAGGAAGGCTAATTTATGAAGGCAGTTCTGAAAAAAATCAAATCACATTGGTAGATTACAATCGTGCAGGTACTCCTTTAGTAGAGATTGTAACTGAGCCTGATTTTGAAAATCCTAAAGAAGTAAGAGAATTTCTAAACATTTTATCTGACTTATTGGAAAATCTCGAAGTATCTGATCCAAGCTTGGAAGGAGCAATGAGAGCAGATGCCAATGTATCCATTGAAGGTGGAAATAAAGTTGAAATAAAAAATATCGGTTCATTTCATGATCTAGAAAAAGCCGTTCATTTTGAAATCACACGTCAACAAAGTTTGCACTCACGAGATATCTCAATCATTCAAGAAACACGTCATTGGGATGATAAAAGAAAAATTACAATTTCTTCAAGATCCAAAGAAGAAGATCTCGATTACAGATATTTTCTAGAAGGGGACATACCATCAATTAGGATTGAATCTACAATTAAAGAAAGACTAAAATCAGAAATGCCTGAAAGTATCAGTTCAAAAAAACAAAGATATGTTTCAAAATATAACATCTCTTCACAAGTCGCAGATGTACTCTCCTCTGATAAATTTTATTCTGACTTGTTTGAAGATGCACATACTATAGAAAATGCAAAAGAAGTTGCAAATATTATAACTACTGATTTAATGGGGTTGGTAGATACAAGAGAAAAACGAGAATCCTCAAAATTAAAATCATCTCATCTAAAGGATATAGCTGATTCAATCCAATCTGGTAAGATTGCAAGAAACTCTGCTAAAAATGCATTATATGAAATCATAAAAACTGGTAAATCATTATCTAATATTATATCTGAAATGGATCTTGGTAATGTTTCAGACGAATCTGAACTAACTAAAATTATTGAAGTTGTTATTTCTGAAGAATCTCAAGCAGTAGAGCAAGCAAAATCTAATCCTCAAACTATTAACTATCTTGTAGGAAAAGTAATGCAAAAAACAAAAGGAAAGGCAGACCCTAAACTAACTCTGGATTTATTAAAAAAGAAAATTCAATGATATGGTTGAACTCTCTTTAGAGGAAATTGAATTTATTAAAATATTGGCAAATTCAGATTCCACAATACTTCAAAAAGGCATGAACAAGGTAACTCTGCATAAACTTGATGCCCAAATCGGTGTAATTTTACGAGAATATTATAAAGAAAATACTCAGGGGTTGAAAACAGGTTGGACAGAGAAATTTACTAAAGTAGGTATTACTGAAGATGATGGTAAAGCTGCAATTGCTTGTATTAGAAGACTTGGGATTGATATCTCATAATTCTGAATCTTTTTACATCTGCTAGATTTTTAAAATAACATCTTGTCTGATTTTGCATTTATCCCTACTGAAAATCAAATACAAACTTCAAACATATACAAATTTATGCAAACACATAACATTTTCACTTTACAAGAACTTTCTCAAAAGGCAAATCAAAATCCAGA
>DATIFS010000025.1:0-4070 GCA_035455105.1 Nitrosarchaeum sp. | reverse complement strand
TAATGTTTGTACTTCATTCCAGGTGATTTTACCTTAACTATTGTTGATTTTTTCCCCAATAAACTTGGATGATATTCAATTTTTTTTAGTATCTTTTTTAATTCAGAATAAGAAATTTTGCCAGGACGTAATAAAGTTGGGGTGTTTGTAGTTAGATCTAAAATTGTAGATTCTATTCCAATTACAGAATTACCTCCATCTATAACTGCGTCAATTTTTCCATTTAGATCATCTAAAACATGTGTTGCTAAAGTAGGACTGGGTTTGCTAAAGAGATTTGCTGATGGAGCGACAATAGGGTTTCCTAACAAATTGATTAAAGATAAAGCAATTTTATGAGAAGGCATTCGAATTGCAATTGTATTTAGTCCTCCAGTTGCAATTTTCGGTATCACTGATGATTTTTTTAATACCAAGGTTAAAGGTCCAGGCCAAAATTTTTCTATTAATTTTTCTGCATCAGATGGAATATCTTTGGTATATTTTTTAATATCATTTTTGTTTGATATATGAAATATCAGTGGATTGTCAGATGGTCTGTTTTTGGCTTGAAATATTTTTTTGATGGCTTTTGGATTTAGCCCATCAGCACCTAAACCATAAACGGTTTCTGTTGGAAATGCTACTAATCCTCCTTTACGTAAAATAGAAACACATTCTTCAATTTTTTTTATTTCTGGTTTTTTTGGATTAACTGTGATTATTCGAGTTCGCATAAATTCAATATTGTCTGGAGATATTAAAAAGGAATAGCGATTATTCTGGTTTCATTAGGATTTTGCCAAAGAGTCCTTTTCCAGTTAACATCTTTGTATGGGCCTCTGCTGCTTGCTCAAATGTGTAGACAGAGTCAATTGCTGCTTTTATCTTTCCTTTGCCCATCCAATATAGGGCTTGATCAAGTTCTGCTTTTGTTCCTTGAGTTGAACCAAGAATGTTTGTTCCTTTAAAGAAGATGTGTCTAAGATCGGTTTTTGCATCATAACCTGTTGTTGCACCACATGATACCAGTGTTGCACCATATTTGAGTAAAGTCAATTGTTGATTCCAGTGTGTCTCACCAATGTGATCAAATGATACATCAATTCCTGGTGCTTCATCTTTTTTCTTGGCAATTTCCTTTGATATTTTATAGACTTCTTTGCTCCAGTCTTCTTTTCTGTGATCTACTGCGTAATCTGCTCCTAGCTCTAGACATTTGTCTAGTTTGTCAGGACTAGCAGTTGCGATGACATCACAGTTGTATAGTTTTGCAATTTGAATACCAAAACTACCAACTCCAGAACCACCACCCATAATCAAAACTGTCTGTCCTGGTCTAATCTTTGCTCTTCCAACTAACATATGCCAAGAAGTTAGGATTGTCATTGAGGCAGCTGCTGCATCATCATATGAAAGACCATCAGGAATTTTTGAGATGTTAACTTCTGGTAGATGGGTTACTTCTTGATATGCTCCCCATGTAGGACCTGTTTGAAATCCCCAAATTGTTCTTTTAACACAATCAAATTCACGACCATCTGTACATGCCTTACATACACGACATGACATATTGGAATGAGATACTACTCTATCACCAACTTTAATATTTTTTACATCTTCACCAACTGCAATAACATCACCTGCTGCATCTGAACCTGATACATGTGGTAATGGAACTGCTACTGGAACTCCTCTCATGCCCCAAATATCATTATAGTTTAATGCGGCAGATTTGACTTTAAAAATTACTTCGTCAGCTTTTGCTTTTGGATCATCGATATCTTTGACTTTAAGGATTTTTGCATAATTATCATCTGGTGCATATTCATTGTAAACTACTGCCTTCATGAATATCGTCCTTCTTTTCCCCTAATTATATTTTCTCTGGATCAGACTCGATTAATTCTGAATTCACGTTTTGGTTGCTGGATAGAAAGTAGTATTTTTTTTAGTTGCTCGTCTGATATTTGTGAATTAATTCTTCCTTGAGTGGCCATCCCAATTAGATAATTTTCAACCAATTCAGCTAATTCTTGTTTTACCATTTTGATGTTATTTAGTCGCATTCTGGCATCAGGCATTAGTAGTTGTTTTAGAATCTGTTCTTTTTGTGCAGAAACCTCCGCTTCATTCATCTGATGATTTGATTCATCTGAATCAGAGTAACTCATTTTTTCTCTAAGAATAAATTTTTAGAATTTGATTTTCTTTAGACATTTCATCAAGGATTTGTGTGGCTAATTTGTCAAGCTTTTGCATTCCTTGTTTAGAAATAACTCTGCCTTTCTTTTCAGCCTTTTCTACATAGCCCAACTTTTCTAATGCTTGTAAAGCATTTCTGATAATTGCTCCTCCAGCATCAATGTGAGTAGTTGCACCATAACCATATCGTGGTTTTCTTGCTCCACCATATTCTTTTCTTAATTCATTAATTCCAACTGGTCCATGGATGTAAATTTTTCTTAATAGTGATGCACATCTTGTATGCCACCAATCTTTTTCATGTGGAGGTCTTTGAGCATGTGCACCTGTTTTAACAAATGAAGTCCATACTGGTGCAGGTATATCTTCACTCTTTAGTATCTCAGATAATTTAGAAATTAGAACATCTGCTGGTACATCGTAAACTTTTGCCATGTGCTCAAAATCTTGGGAATCGTCTTATAAATCATTGAGGTATTATTTTACGGTAAGTGTGGCCACAAAGGTTACAAGTAATTCTGATCGCCTTGACTGAAGACCTGCCTAAACGGATTTTAGAATTTATTCCAGGTGCGATAAATGACTTGCATTTTTTACAAAATGAAATCCTGACTTGATATGGCATTCGAATTTTATATTTTGTGCTGATTTTTTTTGCTAGTAATGCCTGTCTTTGAGAAAGCTCTTGATTTGTTCTAGCATTAGATATAGCAGTTTTAATCAATATTTCCATACGTTCAATTGCGATATCTCTTGTTGCAGGTTTCATAATTGTTGTATGATATTTGCATAGAAATTGGTTTCTTTAATGAAAAAGAATGCGGTCACCGGGATTTGAACCCGGGTAACGGGCTTGGAAGGCCAGCGTACTACCAGGCTATACTATGACCGCATAAATGAGCAAACTCTAGAGCCTACATAAAAATTGTTTTTTCATATTCGTAAAGCATTCTGCTAATTACCACGTGAGCTTCTAGAAATGTTTGATTAATCGAATAGAGATGATCAATTTTACTTAGAATTTCATCAGAAAAGTGTCCTTTTTGAAAACCACCCACTACAAGACATGTATCATCATCAAACTCTGTGGCGATCTCAGAATATGATTTTGATTTTCCATTGGTTGAAAGTCCAATTACTTCCAAAGGATCAATTTCACTAATTAATTCAGAGAAAGTCATTTTTTTTATTTCAAGTAAGATATCATCTTTATGAGTAATAATTTTATCGTGATATAATTTTTCAATTAATCCTTCAAATCTATGATATGATTTTGGGATGCTAACATTTTTTCCAATTTTGATAACCTTATCATCAACTGTATGAATAAAGACTTGCAGCATATCATTTTGATATAGTGGTATTGAAACTGCTTCGAGTAAACATAAATGAACAATATCTGGTCTTCCTCTTTTGATTTCATTATCAATACCTTTCATTGCAGCAAAATGCCAAGAATTATCCAATAAGATCTCAGTTGATCTTTTTCCTAATCTTCGTGCATGCATGGTAACAGAAGGATGTCCTGCAATTCTTGAAGGAACCAACTCAAGTGACGATTCTGCTATAATTAAGGTGAACATTATTAATTTTGTAAATTGATTTGTTTTTTAAATTCATCCCATGCAGGTTTTGCAGTTCCATCTACCTTTACTAAACCAGAATCACAAACATAGTGTTCTAATCTTTGAGTGACATATTCACTTGTTCCCAATCCAGATATAGGCGCAGTACTTTTTGTGCCATTTAGTTCGGTAATTTTGCAGAGGTCTTCATTTCGATCGTGTTGTCTGTACCAAGTTAGGAATTGGATTTTTTGCTTGTTTTCATTAAAAAATTCAAAGGATTTTTCTAAGAACATTCTTTGATCATTTGTATTTCCCTTT